>JAGQOZ010000004.1 GCA_020426955.1 Planctomycetales bacterium | reverse complement strand
TTAGCTCAGTTGGTTAGAGCAGCGGAATCATAATCCGCGTGTCGGGGGTTCGAGTCCCTCTTCCGCTACTATCGTCACCCTCTGCCAGTTGTTGACAGAGGGTGACTAAAGCCTTTTGCGGCAAAGGTTTCTGGTCATTCTCGACCCGCCGCTCGTTCCCATCGTTGGTGACGAACTCTGCCAGCTCGGGACATCCCGAGCCAGAAGTTTGGACAACTATTTGGACAACGGGAGTTTCGTCGCTCATCTTCGGTGTCGTGTTGTCCAAACCGTTGTCCAAGGATTTCCGCACGATAGCGGCTGAGGTCACTGGCGGTGCCGGCAACGCATTGATGGCGGCAGCCTGTTCGTTCATTTCGACGTGCGAATAGACCCCCAAGGTAAGGTTCACGTCGCTGTGCCGAGCTACTGACTGTGCAAGTTTTGGCGTCACGCCTGCCTTTGCCAAGTTTGAAATAAAGGTATGACGGTTCGCGTGGAAGTCTGCGTATAGTCCGTCCTCGTCGCAATATGGGATCCCCGCGTTAGTCAGGTCAACGCGCATCATTTTGGAGGTTCGACGCAACCCACCACTTTTCGTTTGCAGCGAAAACAGTGGTTCACTTGCGGGGGTCTGTCCTCGTTGCTCTAGCCAACTTCGTAATCTTTCAACGACTATGTCGTGCAGGGGAACAATGTCATTTCTCTTGCGTTTGCTGTACCCGGCTTCGCAGCGGACCGTAGGCGGAGAGCTTTCAAGGTCAAGCGAACGGATTGTCAACGACGCGAGTTCTTTCCGTCTGAATCCGGTCCAAGCCGCAAGAATGTAAAGCATTGCTCGGTCCGGTCCACTTAGGCACTGAATCGGTGGACCATTCATCGCTGATTCAATCAATGCGGCAAATTGTTCATCCGTTAGCGACCGGCGTTGCCGACGTACGTCTAGATCAGGATTCAGCGATTGCAGATGAGTGACCGGATTTGAGGGAACCCGTCCATCTTTGACCAACCAGTTGCAAAACTCTTTCAGTGCAGCCTGGTAATAGTTACTAGTCTTGACACCTATCGCCCCACGTTCCCGCTCTAACGCAAGCCAATTCACAACCGAAGATGGCGAAATATCCTTCCAATTCTCGAACTTGCAACCGTGACAAATTCGTTGGACTCGCTTCACAGTCTGCGCAACATGCTTCGTGGAATTTTCTTTGTCGCCCAAGAATCGCTGAAATTCTGCTAGGTGTTCCTCCAGTGGACGGAGCTTCCCCGATTCATGTGGGTCTGTTAGTCCCGATTGAATCTGCTGCTGTTTTCTCTCCAATTCGGAGGCAAGTTGTGATGTCGCCATCTTATCTGTGTAGCCCGGAACTCGCTGCCAGACTCCATTGCGGTCCTTGAATTTGATATACCATTTTCTTGACTCATCTCGGTATTTTGTGCCGCAATCCGTCAAGGGCCTCAAGACGGTGCGTCCGTCGCGTTTGACTCGTACGAATCTCTTGCCATTCTTGGTTATCGTTTCGGCATCGATGGGCAATGGACGCGTTGTTGTTTGTTTGAATATTGACGCCATGCAGGAACCTTCCCCATAGTCTCGATTCGTACCTGTTTGTGGATGACAGCTGCTGGTGGTTGCGAGTTTCGATGAAAACGTAGGATTTCCGATTTCACGCTCACTGCTTTCCCGGTTTGGGACAGCCATCTTCGATCCACTGCATGATCTCATTTCGTCGCCACCGGACAAGTCCACCGATGCGGACAGGGTGCGGTAAGTACCCGGTACTTTCTTTCCGCCAAACCGTGCGAACGGAAACGCCGAGTAAATTGGCGAGTTCTGCGACCGTTATAAGGGCCGCAGCTGCCGGTACGACATTTGCATTGTGAGACTGCATGATTGTTCGACTCCTTCACTTGATGATGAAATTGGGGCGCCCTGCCGCCAAAACGACGAAATCGACGGCGAAAAAATGCGAATCGCACTTGAACATAATGGCCGACTTCAAAACAACCTTCGTTCCACTTGGTTTCCATAGACCGTCCAGCCGGTGTTTGGTTGTTCTTCACGTCCGTAGAGTTCCAGGTAGGGACCTGGGCTAACTTGTTCGATCAATGCGCGAAAACAAAATGGTTTGCGACTGTGAATGGTGCGAGGGGCAAGCAGCCAGCTCGGTGCATCCTTGCGGCCGAAGGGAAGTTTGCCGCGCGTGCCCAGAAGCAAGTATTCGTGCGAGACTCGCCAGTAGTTTCCCATGCCCATGTTCGGTTTGACCCAAACAAGGCATGATTTGTATTCGAATCCCCACGCTCGCATCACCCGGAAGGCCGATTCCAGAAACGCGTTGGTTGTCCAAAGATGAAGGTGGGCGTTGTCAGCCGCGAGTTGGGTTACAGGTTCGTCACAGATTTGTTCGACAGACATTGTGGCATAGTGGTTTTCGGCGGCGCCGCGAGAAGCGGTGTTTTCGTACCGCCACGGCGGGTCGGCCAAGATGGTGGCAAATTGAAGGCCCTGGGTCACAAGCTGCTGTAGGTCTGTCGCAATGTTCGGCCGTATCGCTTGCTGTCCACTGACGGTATGGTTCGACAAAGACGGCAACTCGGACATACGGGTCACCTCGCTTGCTGAAGAATCCAAGTGTACGCTTCGTCTAAGACCAGCCGCACGAGCGGAATATCGTCACGACCGAACCGAGTCGACTCCTTCCACTGATCGCCGTTTCGATAGAGTCGCACGGTGGTCAGCGAATATCGAACTCCATGCTTCGTATTGCGTCGACGGATTTTGGCCACAATTAGTCCGCGCCGAATTTCATGAGTGACTTGTGCCATTGGGTCCTCGATTCCACTTACTGGTAACTGCATCGAGCTCATGCCACAATTGCGTCAGCTCTGTGCGGCAATCATCACTGACCCATCCGTCGTCCAAGATGGCGAACGCCATCACCTGGCAAAGCTTGACCAGTGACCGCAAATCTTCGGGGCGAAAAGAAGGGACGGCTTCCGTGCCGTCCAAGTCGACGCGAAGGATGTCAAATGCGTAAACAATCGAATCTGCATCCGGTGCCATTCGAAACAGGTGCGAAACCAGTTCGTCAGCCCCCATCACTGCACAAGGCGGATCTGGAGTACCGCGATGCTTACGCATGATCGCCTCCCTGATCTGACGACCAGATCCAGGAGTAGGCCATATCAGCAACCTTCGCTACCACCGGCAAGTCGTCGCGACTAAACGACGAAGTCGACTTCCATGTATCGCCTTCTCGATAGAGGCGAACGACTTGCACGCTGAACCACGCTCGGCCGTCGTTCTGATTTCGCCAAATCGTGGCCCGAATGCGGCCGATCTGAATTTCATGAACCGGGCTGAGCGAGTTCGACATCTCTTTATTCTCATCAAAGCGCTGGCAGGTCGTGATGGCGACCAAGGAACGATTCGTTGGCCGCTGATCCCATAGTCGCCTAAAACGACGATGAAAAAAGTCGATTTTGATGAGGTTCTGGTGCGGTGCCAGAACGCAATGCATCATTCGCTATTCCGGTGAATTCGAAGCCGTGTCATCTGTTTCACGCGATGTCTCGGTCGGATTCACAGCGTCTGGTGGCAATTCGTTTGCCGCAGTTGGGCGACGCCGGCGTTTGGGCTTGGTCAAGGCCTTGAGAGCGGCATTCAACGATCTGATCGATGCGCGAATTTCGCGTCGTTCGTTGTCGATTTGTTCGAGTCGTTCTTGGGCGGCTTGTCGGGCGCGAACCAGGGACCGCTGAGCCTCGGTCAATTTGCCGGTCATGAATTTGTCCTCCATTCAGAAAAGTACTTGCGAAAAATAGAACACGAATCTGAACGTATTTTGCCGGCTGAGGAATGCCTCCCAAGCCGAATCTGACGGGACTCTCGTTACAGAATGGCGTCCTAGAACCAACGACGCAGGACGCGCAGAATCGCCTGCATATCGTCAGGTCGCTGGTTGCGTTGAATTCGCAAAGATTGCTGGACGATGTCACGAACGACGTCGGGCACATCAACCTTGTTTACATCTTCGCGTCCTGGTTCGTCCAGCTGACCTGTGGCGGCATGGACTAAGATACGAGCCCAGCTGTAGATGTCGGCGCGGTGGTCCACTGGGGAATTACTGTCGACTTCCAACGCTTGATAGGGATTCGTGGGCCACTGGCCAGTGGAAACCGTCGGGCTTCCTCCGGATATCTTCGCGAGCTCCATGTCGGTAATCACGGGTGTACCGTCGGAGTCCCGTACGATGATTCGTTGCGGCGAAAGCTCTCGAAGCACGACACCGGCTTTGTGGGCCGCCGCGATTCCTTCCGCCAATCCCACCATCAACACGCGGAGTTCATAATCAGAAAGTGGTTCAACGTTCAGTCGATCGGCCAACGTCTGGCCCGCTTCCCAAGTGTCAATGACCCACCAATTGCCAACAACGAAGGCGGCCGTGAGATTCGTGGAGAGATTTCTGTGTTGCCCGATTAGGTCGCAGGCTTGGACATGACGGCGGAGATGGTTATCGACGCGTTGAACTTCGAATTGCGACATGTGCCGCAATTCGAATACCTTGGCTCGAGCCAATCGGTCGGGCAAGAACCGATGTCGCAGCTGTACGAGTTGGTATTGCAGGCCGTTGGTGGTGTGATTCCAACCGCTCAGGTAGGCCTCAATTTCCCACTCCAAAACTTGGTTGGATGGCGGCTCCAGTCGAATGCCAAGATTCGCAAGTTCGTCGATGTGTAACAACGGAGTCACATCGTCCATGTTGAAGACACTTTTGGCGGCAGTCGTGAGCGAACTGAGAAACACTGGATCGCCACGCAACATTTTGGCGACGGTGGCTCGGTCGAGTCCGGCGATTTCAGTGAATTCTTTGACGGTTAAGCCAGCGGCAACACGCAGTCGTTTCAAAACCAGAGGATCTGCGCGAAAGCGACGTTGTTCGGCATTGACGGTGTTCTTGTTCGGCATTCTACGGTGAATCCTCACGAGTGCGATTGGTGAAAAAAGTGCTGGCCGCACCGAGACGAATCTCAGTGCGGCCAGCGGAAAAACCTAACTAAAACACGAGTCGCTTCAGATACTGAGTGGGTCTTCGCATTCTGTTGCATCGTAAGTCGTCCAAAACGGAGGCAAGTCGTTGCTCTCGATGTAATGGCTCACTAGCAATGAAATCGCGCCACCATCACCGACAACGCGGCTCAATTCATATGCCGAGCAGCCTCGCCATATGGCGAGCCACATGACACCAATGTGCGCGTCCTGTCTTAGCCCAAAATCGGTTTCCGCTGCCGAACTTGGGTGTTCCATGTTCTTCAGCGAATCGATCAGGTCATAGGCGAACTCGATGTTCAAATTGGGACGCCGTTTCGTCTCTGCGAATCGGAAGCGGCGTAATAGTTGTAGCGGAATGACGCGTCCAGATGACGGCGTGTCGATGACCAGCGAGAGGTTGTGACATCGTTGACATGCCAGCGTTTGACTCCAATCTTGGAAGTCCTGCACGGTCATTCCTCCGCCGCACTTCCAACAGGTAACCGTTTTGCGCAAAGGACGCTCACGATACATGTCGAATGGGTCGGCAGACAGTCTGCGTTCGATGGACCAAGCAAAACGCTGTATGGCGTCTTGGGCTGTGATAGTTGCATTCATGAATCTGTTCATGATATGTCTCCTTTTTCTTTCATTTATTCGGGCACACGGAACTAGCTTGGGGCCGTGTGCCTAGTTCATTTCCCCGTTGAAGCAATTGCCTCAGCGGAAGAATGCACGTTCGAAGTGGATGAAAGTCGAACACTGACAAAAACCTTGGGGGAGGAGAGTCGCTTCTCTCCTCCCGTTGTAAAACCTTGAAGAAACCTCAGGAATTCACCTAATACTCGTCCGGAAGCAAGGCGGTCGTGGCAGATCGGTCTGCTTCCGTGATGATCCAAAATCGCACTTGATTTCGGTCGGTGTACGAAGAGAGAATTCGAGTTCCAATTTCGCACGCTTGCTCATTGGCTTGCCGATCTTCTTCGCACAAATCGCCCCAGTCACCCGTCACATGCCGCATGAATCCATGCAGCAAATCGTCCGAATCAACCGAACAACGGATGCCTGCGGTGACGTACACACTTCCCAGTTCGAATCGAGGCGGAGTTAGCAAGAAGATTGGTCTCATGCGCTCCTCCGTACTCGGTTCTGGGTTGGTGTTGCCGACGTCGGTGTCTGCTGGTCATCGTATTGAGACCAGATCCACGCGTACGCCATGTCCAATGCCTTAGCAGCGATCGGCAAATCATCTCGCCGAAACGTCGTCGTTTCACGCCAACCGCCGTTCACTTGGAAACTCCGAGTGATGGTGACGTTGAACCAGACTTCGTCGTCGGGCTTAAGATTCCTCCAGATTGCCGTGTAGATTGGACCTAATCGAAAATCATGTGCAGGTTTCTTCGCTTCTGCCATGACACCTCCTTTCAAAGCGCAAGCTAGTTCGCCAGTCGAACCATCTTGCTGGTTACACAAAATCAACTGCAACATGCAGTTGAAAAAAGGGAGTTGCCGAAGCAACTCCCAGGGGTTATTTGCGAGAATAAGATCGAGAAGATCTCTGCCCGCGAATGAAATTGCGTGCCATCAACGCAACGCGTGCGATGTCTTCCAAATGTTCTTCCTGAACAAATGTGGAAACCACCATTTGACTTCTCGCTGCGGCATTACGACCAAATTGGACGTGATACCGCGTACTACCGAACGAAGTTTCGATATACACCGATGCGACTGCGGAGCCGGAATGGAGTGTATCGAGGAGTTTGGCCGGTTGAACGAGATAAAGTCTGGAACAACGATCACAAAGTTGTTCCAATCCGAGTCTGCGGCGGAGAAATCGCCCGATGAAGGGTGCTTTCTTGTTCCGCCTATGGTTACGTCTACGTGCTCGTCTAAACATTGCTGTTCCTCCAGCAAATTCTGCCGATGCTCTTCAAGAGTCCTTCGGCATACGGTTTGGTGACCAAGTTTACGGCTCATTGGCCAAGAGCAGTTCAGCCCCTCTAAAAGGGACGGAATGCGGGGTCCGGCATCGGCCGGATGAACGGCAATAGGCTGGGTATCGCCACGCAGCGAAGCGGATACGGCATTGCGCGCAGTTCGCGGGATACCTGGCACGCCTCGGCCAGCCTGGTGGCTTTCTCAGGAAATACCGCCAGTAATGTTATTTCGAAGTGGAATCTCTGCAGCGTTTTTTGCTGGGCATCGTTCTGCAATCGTGCGGCGAACTTGCCGATACGACGAAGGATGCGTCTCCAGTCACCTCGTTCGCAGCGATCAATCAGGAACGCTCCTAAGGTGAAGTTTCCCTGGTCATGCTTCAGGTAGTATTTGGTCGGATTGCCGTTGGCCAAATGTTGCAGGCCGAGTCGTTCTAGTTCGCTTCGCATCAGTCGCTGTTTGCGGGGATGCATGCCGCAGCAAAACTTTAGGGCGGCGTATTGCTCCAGCAACGTGCGAGCGTGACGAGGTGGTGGTATGGTTTCGTATCCCTGGATGGTGAGCTTGGCTTGGGCCTCACTGGCCAGGGAATAGTAGTCGAATTCGCGGTGGCGGTGGGCGACGAGATCACCACGGCGAACCAGTGCCTGCAGGCGGAACGCAGCTTGCTTCACGTCGGCGACACCACGCACGCCGGCCTGAAATAGCAGTTCTGCATTCGTCATGCCATAGCGGCCGATGTGCCGAAGCATGTTCAGCTCGATCGGGTGCCAATCGCGTGGTCGTTTCTTGGATTTTCGCATGGCTACCATAGCTCCAGGAAAAGTTGTTTCGTAACCGCCGTCTGGACAAGCCGCTCTAAGCTTCTGATGCTTTGAACCGACAGAGCTCCAAGCAAGCGCGAGTGAGAATCGCTTTCGACTTGTAAGCCGTCGATATGGCTTTCACCCAGCTGGTTCTCTCCGAACGGTACTACCCACTGCCAATCCGTCATCGGCTGTCGTTGGTCGGATGCCAGCAGGATGTGTGAGAATACGAATCGTTGTTGTCGCTCTTCCAAAGTGCGAGTTTGATACGGTTGGCAGCCAAACAGATTGGCGGTCTGTTTACTGGCGGCCACGATTTGGTGTGTAGTGCCGCGTAAACGACACGCGTGACGACGAATCGTTCGTGCGCGACGAACATCGAAATTCGCCAACTGGTCGGGCGAAAGTACGACCTGCGGTTGGCGGCGTGACGGTATTTCGGTGAGGACATGCTCGTGCAACAAGGTGATCCAACCTGTGCGAGCCAAGCGTGCAACGCAGCGCCGGACGGTTGACTTCGCATAACCGCGACGCAGTAAGTAGCCCACCAGACGCCGCTGCGACACCGCAAACGGGCCGTCGGTCAAGAACCTCAGGCACGTTTGCTGACAGTCGTTCCACGGCGCCCAGTGGGGAATCGCCATTAAGGGCGAACTATTCATCCGACTCGTCTTTCTCCGCCGATTCACGGGACGGATCTGTTTCGTTGGACGATGCGTCACTCGAGTCATCCGTATCGATAGACCTCTCGTTCATCGCTTCATCCTGACGCGAGAAGAAGTCATTGATGGCGTCGGAGTCGGCGCGACCGTGGTCGTCATCGCTGGTTTCACCATCAACTTCCACCACGACGACGGACGGTCGTGGTGGTGGAGTTTCTGCGAGAGTCGGCTGAGTGAAGTCTCGAGGTACGAATGTACCGGCATCCCCTGACGGCCACGGGAATTTGCGGCGTTGTTGGTATTCTTCGGCGGAAATGTGGTAGTCGGACCGAACCACGAACGGAAAGCGACCGAAGGGTGCATAACCGCGATCTTTTCCAATCTGCACGATGCTTAAATCGTTGTCGCTGCCGGTGAGATTGATTTCATTGACTGACATCCGCGGAAGGATCGTTTCCGTTTCTGTGCGGGATTCATTCCCATTCGCAGAAATCATGCGAGAGCTGGTCATTTCCACCGTCTGACCCGCCCAACGTAGCACGCGATCTAAATCTTCCTGGTTGCCAATGTCGAACCATTGACGATATTGACAGTTGGCTTCGATCGTGGAAATCAACGACGACTTAAGTGACTTCAAGTCCTCCAGAGATTGGTTGCTAACGACGATGGAAGTATCCAAACTGCGGGCCATTTGGAACAAGTAATCCAAGCTTTGGGCCGAAAGTCGCTGAAATTCATCAATGAAGATTTTCACTCGGCATTTGCGGTTTGTCTTGGCTGCTGCGGCCAACAACATACGAATCAGCAATCTGCCCACGATCGGTGCCGAACGCGAACTGATCATCGTGGGCAAGTGAACGTACAACAGTTGTGGCGTCTGATAAAGCGATGCCAGGTCGATGGCGGCGTCGGCTTCCGGTCCCGTGCCTTGCAGTGATAACTGCGGATAGCAGGCCACTCGCTTTAGCTCTTCGTAGACGTGCCGTCCGGCCTTCATTATTTCCTGTGACAATCCGCTGTCTCGCCCGCTTTCCAGCAATTGACGAGTTCGTTCCGCTAACTCAGAAATCGAACGAATCGGACTGCTGGAGAGTATTCCTTGAACCAGCACAACCACGTTGCGTTCGTCCTCAGTCAAGGCAGCCTGCACGACGGCCGAATTGGCAGCACTAAAGTAACCCGCTCCATAGTCCGTACCATGATCAACGCCTAATGCACTGCAGATCAGGTCGGTCTGCTCGCTGACGGTGAGACTTGTCCAGACTTCGTTGTCGAGTAGTTTGATGCCATAGGTCGATCGGTCATTTTCGGTCGAAAAGTACTTCAGCGGCATCATCTGTCCAGTTCGCTGCTTTAGTTCCCTGGCCGCCGCATACTTCGCCGCCAAGAGTTCGTTGGAATCTCCCTTGAGGTCGATCACCACGACGCTCTCGTCCCCAAATCCAATCGATTGCTCCAGCATGGGACAGACACCCTTCGATGTCTTATTACCACCAGTTCCTCCTAAGATGTGGGCATGTTCATTCTTGACCGAACGGTCAACCAGCAAAGGCATACCATCGGACGCCACTTGGCCGTTGTAGTACGCCTGACGAATAGTCGGGTTTTCGGATTGACGCAGTGATCGAACAATCGTCCGCCACGGATTGGTCGTGCTCACGCTACGTCGAAGTCGCTGGGCATTGACCAGAATCATGGGCGAGACGAATAGCGGTGTCGCCGCGAAGAAGATCGCCGGCAAAGTCAGCAGAGACAACAAGGAAGGCGCGATGTTCGCTTGGAATAGCCCCACTTCAAACGCCGCCGTAAACGTCAAAGTGGAAAGTAGCAACAGCCGATTTCGCTGAACAAAATCACCCACTGGACTTTGCCAGATTCCCGGCGCCAACCCAGCATGCCCGTAACCGCACCACGAGGTCATGGCGACCAGAGCAATCCGTAGCGGACTGCATTTCGTCAAATAAGCCACCAACGCGATGTTCATGGTGCCCACCAGGCACACAACAAACACCAGCACCAGAGGATTCGACATTCGGTAGGCGGCGAATCCCGCCAGCAATGGAATCATGGCGTAAAGATACAACTGCCTACGACGTACGATTCGTTCTTGGGTAGCGATCGTGCTATCCAAAGGACTGACCGTGCAACGGTCAATCCAGTGTCGACCAAACTGAATGACAAACAAGGTTGGCAACACGGCCATCAAAATGTAGCTGCTGACAGGATAGACAAGCCCCAGAAAGGCAGTCGTTACGACGATGAACCCGCACGCCAAGATGCCCAAGAACATCGTGGCTGCATTTGCCGTCACGGTCGTAGCCGCAATGAAGATCGCCAAGGGAACCACCGGCAGCAGCAATGTCGCCAATGACGCAAAATAGGAATCGAGCTCCATTCTCATGCAATAGCGAGTGACCAGCGCCCCGCCGTCAATGAGCAACAAAGTAATCAGCAATCGTTTCAAGGCCTTGCGGAAGCCGGCTCGAGTGTCGGCCTGTGACGGGAATTCGAACGGCAGCTTCATCTTGGGCAACCGGTCCAGTTGAACCGGATTACCCACGGGGATGCGGAAGGAATCGCGAAACATAAAATTCTCCTCTTGGTTTAACGAGGTTTCGGAAAGAGTGACAACAAGTCAGTGAATACAGCCAACCGAAACGACAATTCGGCTGGCCAAGACGAACGATCCAGAGACGCCTGGATACGCTTGGCACGCTCCTTCGTAGTGGTGACCATCACCATTTGCAGCGAACGCTCTCGCAGTAATTGACGGTAACCGGGGATCTGCAAACGAGCGGCGACGAACTTGCGGCAGGCACGCACTTGGTAGTCGGCCGTGCCGCCAAAATCGACTCGAATGAGTTCCAATACGTCGCCGTCCGTCGAACGACGTAGACAGTGCGGAGTCGCCTGAAACACAGGCGGCATCCAGTCGTAGCGAGCTTGCAGTTCTGTCGGTAACAAACGCACCACGGTCCCCGATGCTGACGTGACGTAACGCAGAACTGCCATCTGCTTGGGCAACGCTTGTGGACCGAGCGGTTCGGTGGCGTGTGACGAACGTCCAAACGCTCTGGCTCCTCGACGTCCTAGTCGCAGATACGATTGCGGATGGAGCAAGGTGTAGGAGTTGAGCCATTGTTGAGCGACCAGATCTGCTGTGCAGCGAGTGGTGGTGGAGGGATGCCTTCCGGCAAAGAACAGCGATTGAACGACAGCGTTGGTCGACATTTCGTTGCGTGCCACGTGCTCGATAATTTGTCGCCGCTGCGGCGTCATGCGGCCTAGCATTTCGTTGGTCATACGCTCACCACAGTTGATAACTCAGGTTTCTTGCTTGATTGTCGAGGTGAAAGTCTCGAATCCGTTCGCGGCTGTAGGTGCCGCCAAATTCTTGGGCACAGACCACCTTCTCGTTTGCATCAACGATGAATGCGTCTGGCAATTTCTGTCTGTACCGAGTCGCAGCCATCACGTCTTCGCCTCGCCAGGCATCTGCCCAGCGAGGAGATTGACGTGACAACATCAGCCACATTTCGCTCACTCCCAAGTCGTGCGTGACTTGAAAATGTTTGGTGATGCCGTGTCGCCTTACGCCGCCAAACTGGCTGGCGGCAAACTCGGTCGCGACATAGGCCACCATCGTTTGCACGGGTAACGGTCGCCAGCGCACTCGACAGGCATACGATGCCTTGCCAAAGTCCGGAGTGGTTTGCCCCGGTCGCCAGCTAATAATGGGACGATCTAGATTCGGCAAAGGTCGGGCGCGAACCGTGATACGTTCCACCAGTCCGAATTCCGCTAGTTGTTTCAAACGCCGACGCGCGTTCGCCGTGTCTGCAGCGAACCAATGTCGGCTAATTTGTCCCTGGCTCAGCAATCGCAACTTCGTTGCCAAGGTTTCCAGGATTTGTTGATCGCGTTGGCTCAAGCGAATCCGCATGCGTCGGTCTCTTGGCTACAAAATCGCTAGTCGTTTTGCGTCTATTGGATCGAGCACCGTGTTCGCATGAAATCATTAGTTGTTCCAGTTAGTGTTCCGGCAGTTGAGGCGAGTCGTTAAAACCCAAGCTGGGAGTTTTCCTCGTGGGGTGGCAACCATCCGAATCGATCTCCACACGCGCAGTGAAACGATTTGCCTGACTGCGTGCTCGTGCGGAAAGGTCTTGGCCCGGTGGGTGCAGCGATACCTACTTGTTTGGCGTCGTATTCCCTTTGCTCGGCCAGCGGACAGCGACGACAGGCGTTGTCATTGGGAGCTGGCATACGACGTGGATCCTGCTGCATCAGGCGAATTTCACGCCGAGACATTGCAACTCCATCACGAAACAACGACCATGCTTTTTCGGTGACGGGAATCGCAAAGCCTTCGTCGGTCGCATCCAGTAACACGATTGCCCAAGAGCTCTCGGCACGTTCGCACAAATGCAGCAAGTGGGAATACGCGGCCATCTTGGCCAGTTGGGAATCTCGAAGTTGACCGTAGCGTCGCAACTCGCCACTGTCCTGGGTGGTCGACACCCGCAGGACCGGATAGACGCGGTTCTCGCGATGCAACACGCGCCAGGGGCAGCCCGATAATCCGAGTTGGCGGTCGACCAAATTGTCTTTTTCTTCGACCACGAAGCCCGCGCGAACCAAGCCCCAATAGTTGATCTTTTGGATTCGGCGTTCGTCCCAGTCCGGCTCCTGCTGCGCGGCCTGCTCGGCGACGCGAATCCGCATCGTTAATCTATGCAGATCACGTAACGTCCCGACCAACCAGCGGCCAAAGTAGTAAAGTGCCGGAGCCAACCCCATCGCGTAGATGGTTCCCAGTGTAAGCCGGACCAACAGCAGCAGTACCCACACGCCGACGTTGCAGGCGATTGGAATTTTGACGTACTCGAGCAGTTCACTTTTTCGTGCTCGCAGACGGTCGAGGTCATGCCACGGGAGACCACCGAGCGCCGGCGGTAGTGGAACATCGTCAGCGGCTTCCACGCCACTTTCAAAGGCGATCGTTCCGGCGCGCTTGCAGTACACGTACTCCCCGACAGTGTGGACGTTCAGCGGTGGTGCATCCACGTCGGCGAGCCGTTCGAGATTGATGCTGACTTGTTGCGAAAGTTCTTCGACGCTAGTTGTCATGTTCGCAAAGCTCCTGAAGTTGTGAAACGAGCGGGCGAATATCGGTCGGTCGCTGGTGCCAAATGGGAGACAGACACGCGACCACGGCGTCCCGAATTTCTGGTTGGGGAATGAACGGTTCCAGAACTCGTTCGTCGTCCGTTGGTTCTGCGCCGTCGGACGAAAATTGGCTTGCGGCTAGGCTGAGATAGATACGTGCGAACGAATAGTAGTCTGCTTGGTGGTGGTCAGTCCCCGTTACCACTTCTGGCGCTCGAAAGGGATTGCGTAACCAGTCGTGCGATACCGAACCTTCGGCGTCCAAAAGTTTGCATAGTTCCAGATCAGTCACTAAGACTTGGTCTGCTGTGTTCACCAAGATGCGACGTGGCGAAAGTTCCCTCGCCACGATGCCGGCCTGATGCAGGGCGACAATCGCCAGGCCGACTTGTTGCATGATGTAGGCAGCTCGAGTCGACGTCACGTCGGTCAATTCGTCGAGCCAAACGCCGTCGAACCAACGATCGACACTGGTCCAGATGGCCCCGTCCGCAGACGATGTCATCGTCAGGTTGTGAGCCACGTGGTTCACACCGCGAAGTCGACGAGCCACTTCGGCATGTCGTGTCAACGCTTGGCGGCAGCGATCACGGACGGCCGTAGGCATGCCACCGACGTCATAGACTTTGGCCCGCCCAAATTCATGCGAAAGAAGTCGATGTCGAACTTTGGCGGATCGCATCACCAGCCCGTTGGACAACGGCGTGAAAGCTGACAGTGTTGCGGGAATCAGTTCCCACTCGCCGTGGTTCCACGGAGATGCGGAAGATGCTGTTGGTGGTGGCGAAGCGTGCTGGAGCAAGTCGTCCATCGGCACCGCCAGCTTTTGGGCAAGGCTGCGAACCAGTGAACGTCGAACTTCCAAACCGTCGAGCATCCGGTACAGGCTCGTGCGACCAATGCCCATTCGCTCGGCGAATTGTGTCTTGCTGACGCAGCTGCGTTGAATGTGGAATTGCAGCTTGACCGGGTCGACGATCACCAAGTCGGACGTGGGTTTGCGTGGGTGGGCGCTCATGGAGACTCCTTTCGACTCAGCCAGCTGTAGAAGGCGGTCAAGCGGTCCATCCAGCGTTCCCAAGTCGATGTCGAATTGGTCGCCTGGTGACGGCGTAATTCCAGGTACAACGTTTCCAACGCATCAACCCAGGCGTTCGATGTTGGGAATCGTTCGTTTGGTTCGAGCTGCAAGCCTCGAACCACGACATCCTTCACTTGTTGACGAATCGCACGAGGCAGTCGCTGCACTGCGGACGACGACAGCGAAATGCGCATGTCGATTTGGTCGCGAAATTCCAGCCTACCCGCTTGGCCTCCCAGCCCATCGTAGGGCACGTTACCGGTCAACAGTTGATACAGTACGCACGTTGCGGAAAACTGATCCACTCGACCATCGATTCGTTCGTCGCCATTGAGTAGCTCGGGTGCCGCATAGACCGGCTGCGAACCGTCTCCTTCCAGTCGCGTCGCCGTGTCGGCAATTTTCCAGGCGCTACCAAAGTCGATCATCGCCAGATGAGCCGGCTTGCGCGACAAGATCAAGTTTTTCGGTTTGATGTCACCGTGAATCAGTTGTGCATGCTGATGCAAACGAAGCAGTCCATGTGCTAATCCTCGCACCAAACGGACCGATTCGTAGCACGAAGGTGCCACGGTTCTCCCGGTGCGAACGAGTTCAAGATAGTGCTCCAGATCAATCCCGTTGAGCCAAGTGGTGACGACCCACAGGGCATCGCTTTGATGTTCGAAATCGAGGATTTCGGGCAACCCGTGGCATTGAGGAAGACGCTGCAATACCTGCAAATGTTGTTGCGAAACGTCATTCTTGTTCAGCTGCAATAACAAACGAGTGCGTCGCGAACTGAGATCAAAAACGCGGTACCGAGGACGATACCAAACCCCGAGTTCTTCGACGAATCGGTAACGACGCTTGCGAATCGAAATGATGCGGCCCGGACGGCAATTTTCACGTGCATCGAGTCGACGGAATGTGTTGGAATGGAATTCGTTTTTCATTCGTGGCCTCCTCGTTTTCGTGTTAAGTAACAAGTCGGACGACGTTTTCGCTGTCCTGCTATCTCTGGCTGTCTGCTTCGGACCATCGTTCGCACATACGGGCACCAGGGAAATGGGGCCAGTTTGCGTTGGAAAACCTTAGGTAGTTTGTGGTTAGGGTGCATGCACTTAGGCAGGTAGGGAGGTCGATCAACGTGCTGCACTGCGTGCAGTACGTTGACGGCCCCGTTGGGAACCCTGGTGCCCGTCCGACTGACGTTCAGGAAGGAGGACAGGCCGTAGCGTCCAGCGGAGGCCGCAGGGGTACAGTCGGCCCCAGCCGACTTACCCCAGAGACTCGCTCCCAGAGCGAGTCGGGCAGCCGTCCAGGCTGAAAGCACAACTCGCCCCAGCGAGTTTGCGCTCGACGGTTCACGTCGAGCCGAGCGTTCAGCGAGGCCGCGCCCATTTCCCACACGGTTCTGGTCAAGAATCATGGCGACATCATTCCTTTAGCCACTAGAATTTGACCGTACTTCAACAGCAGCTCTCGAGAACGCTTTAAAGCCTGTTCAACATTGGGATTATTCGCGGCGGTACGCGAGTAGACAGGGAAGCTGCCTCGCGGGCGAAACGTCATATCACTGCCACCGGCGAACAGCAGCCGCTGACGGCCTTCGAGCGAATCGTCCAGCGCACCGGAGCCAGACAGTGCTCCCCAGGACACAGGACGAAAAGGACGTGATACCGTAATCCACGTCTTCGGAGCGTTGTCGTCACCTCGTGTCGGTTGACGATCACTATCGGTAATAAAGGGCTTCAGCAACGAATTGATTTCGGCTTCATCTCGCGCAAATTCGTGCATCAAACGTTTTTCGCGAAGAGCCATTTCTACGTCTGCATTGGCCGCCACGATCTGTTGCCGTGCGGCTTCGATTTGCAGTCGTTCCGCGTCCTCTTTGGCAATTTTAAAGTCAGCGTCTGCGGCCATGCGTTCGGCTTGAGCTGTCTGAATTCGGTCTGATTCTCGTTTCGCTGCGTCTCGCAATGCGGTTTCACGAGCGGTAGCGTTTTCGTCCGCAAACCGCGTCATCCGGTCTTCTCGCAGGCGTCCCATCGCATCCATCAGTGCGACATTGGCCGGTGCGATTTGACTGCAGTCAGCGATCGCTCGCTGTACAATCGATTGCCGCCGAAACAAGGCTTCGTTGGCTTCGTCCACACGCTGCAAAATCGCTTCAAAACGGGCTGTCGCATCATCACGCAGAGCGATGGGAGTCCCTGCTTCATAGGCTTCGATATACGGTCGAGATTCCAGCGAAAGCTGTTCGCTCCAAGTGTCGTAGTCGGCACGCGTGATGTGAGGTTGTGAAAGAATGGCATCGACACGTTCTAGAACGCGGTTCGACGCTGCAATGCGTTTTCCACGTTCATCTCGGCTCACGTTTTGCAGGTCGTTTTCCCAAGTTTGCAGATAGCGATTGGTGGTGTTCAGCGCTGTCTTGCATTTGTCAAATAGCGCCGTGAGGCTCGCTAAATCCGCTCGTTGCCGAGCGTCATCGACCAGACGCAGCCGAGTCAAGCGTTCGACATAACCCGGTGCAATACTATCTTCGGATAACATCTGTTCCATGCCACTGATGCGATTTTGAAGTGCCGACATATCGTCGTTCGAAAGGGCACGGGACTGCATGTCCGATTGGATCTCTTTGAGCTCAGCCTGAAGCAAGGCCATGCGTTCAGCGGATTGTTCTACTCGCTGGGCTGTCTGCTTCTGGGCGGCCGCTGTCTGCATGGCAACGTTGGCCGAATTCGAGATATCTCGGCCCCAAAACAGATAGACAGCAAAGATCACCACGATGCAGCAAGCGATCGAAATCAAAGCGTGTTTCGCTCGTTCTTCATTCATTTGACGATTCCTTGTTCGGAAGAAATAAGGTTGCCAAGTTGACCAAGTAGCAGGTCACACTACCCACCATCATCAAGCTCAGCGACAACAAAAACGTGATCACCGTCCAGGGCCACGCCAGGACCAAAATGCCGGCCAAGATGGACGCCAGTCCCAGCACGCCTGCTTGCATACGCCACGCATTCATGCGGGCGTTTCGCAACTCAAAGTGAATGACGGTTCCAGCCGAAAAGCCGCCGATGGCACACAGAAACAAGGCCACGACAAGCGGAAACCAAAGGCGTGACGTATAAGCGACGGCAATCGAAGCAGATGCCGCTGCTGCCGATGTGACGAACCAGAAACGACGAGCTCGAACGGCGCCTGTTTTTGTCGAAGTCAGCTGATTCGCAGCGTTCATTTCGTCGATATCACGAGGCCCCCAACCGGTCAGTACATAGGGGCCGAAGCAAACTGCCGGTTCATGGCCGTAGAGTAACTCTTCCTCTTCTTCGACCTGAGTAATCGTCGTTTTGCAAAGTTCCTTACGCGTGATGCGCTCCCGAATCAGATAACCATCAATCACCGTGATGGTGGGACGCATCCAAGACGGAATACGTTCGACAAGATCGGCAACAAACGACGGCATGGGAACATTGGCGTTCTCGATGCTGGTCTGAATAGCTTCGATAGTGTCGTGACGATGATGGGCCAACCAGGCCGTTATTTTCTTCGACTTGGTAGTCTTGTTAGTTCGTTTGAACTGCGGACCTAGCGGAGATCCCGATCGCTCTTGGACACGACCACGTTGGAAGCGAGTGGTGGTACCTGTCACCTCCGCCGACCGCCGAAAGAAGTGATAGCGAACCGCATTCGTACTTGTCCATTCAGCCAAACCCACCACTTCTCGGTCGACCAGACGGTCCAGTCCAGCGACGATTTCGGTGACAAAACGATTGATTTCGATTCGCAACGCTTGGGCCAAACGACCACGGAGTTCGTCATTTGGAAGACTTCCTAACTCTGCGGTCGCAATGCTCTGAGGCAGCGACAACGTGATGCGTCCCGCAGACAAGATTTCGCTGACGAACGACGCTGCATCGTCATCCAAATCGTAAAAGAATGCGGTCGATACCGTGGCCGAAAATAGAACCATCGCTTCGCCGCGAAAGGTCCTCAAGTTCCGCACGCTTTCCGTGTAAGCGGCGATGATTTGAGTGGCGCTGTTTACGTCTGGTGAAAGATTCGTAAGTGGCATTCGTTGCCAAATTTCGCTCGCCAAATCTTGTTTGACTCGCTTCACCGAATCGTCATGAATCGGCTCGGCACTCGCCATTTCGGCGCAAAACTCTTTTCGGTTGTCGATTGGATAGGTTCGTTCTCCGACCACGACTCCGAAGGTATTCGAGGTCATTTCGTGCGTTGTCATCGCGCAGCCATCGCTTTCTCGCTGAAAGGAAAGAAAAGGAACGTTTACGTAAGATTTTCAGTGCGATTGGACGTTTCGAATGCTTTACTAGGTCGAATGGTTTGCACTTCATCTGACGTACAAACACGAGCGCGTAACGCGAAAAGTTCGGGGCTATGGCTGTGGCTGATTCGGGTAACTAAAATTGCGTGATTACGAAGAAAACCTGGAGAATTTGGATGCCAAGAGAAGACCGGTACGCCGATTACTTGGGGCCGGATGGCTCAACCACACATTCGCTGTTAGATGCTATGTCTAACGGCGATGACACAGCGTGGGACAGAATTGCGACGGTCTGGGGGGCAGCACTTTTTCAGTATCTTCGTGGCCGCGGTTTGCAGGACGCCGACATTGAAGAAGTCGTCCAGAATACCATGCTGAGAATGTACCAAGGACTGTTGAAAGGTCAGTTTGAACGCAATGGTGAGACGCAGCGGCTGACCTACTGGGTTTATGCGATAGCGGCAAACGAGCTCAAAACCTATTACACACGTTTTCTAAACAAACCCAATTCCCCAGGGGGCAGTAGTTATCAACAGTTGCTTGCCAACGTTGAAACGGAAGAAGAGGCCACAACCTTGGAGGCTCTGGCCGTTACCCAAGTGCTTCAACTGATTGAAGCCGATTTTCAAGAATCAACTTGGGAAGCGTTTAACCTTCGCTATTTCGACAACTATTCATTGACGGACATTGGAAAAAAACTAGGGATGAGCGAAAGTTCTGTTCGGCAAGGCGTCTATCGTGTGCGCCAGCGACTCAAACAAGAGCTTGTGCAATTGGATTTGTTTGCCGACCTGAATTGAGTCCATTTCTTTTTCCCGTTATGCGTGTGCGTTTGTCTTTCGGGGGAACTTGTTGACCGCTAGGGCGCAGGTGGAACTCTTCTTTCTCGAATGCCATACAAAGCGAAGTTTATATGCCAGAAAAATCCTCGAAACCCGCAGGACAGGATCGGGAAAAGGACTCCTGGATTAGCGATTTATTGCGTGAAACACGAACGCTAACCAGCGACAAAACTGCGGAAAAGGTCGTGGACCCTAGCTTTCTTGCGAGAATCAAAGACCTGCGATTCATCAAATCGTTGGCAGCGTTGGAAAATGCGCCTTCCCAGTTCGGTCCTTACCAGGTCGTCGAGTTGCTTGGCGTAGGGGGAATTGGCGAAGTTTACAAAGTGCATCATTCCTTCCTGAAGAAAGAGTTCGCACTGAAGGTCATCAAAAGCGATCGCGAACTCGATCAACACGCCGTTGCCAGATTCAAAAAGGAAATAGAAGTACTTGGTCGGCTGGATCATCCCGGTATTGTCGCCGCGAGAAATGCCGATGAGCAAAATGGCTTGCTCTATTTGGTGATGGACCTCGTGACAGGACGTCCGCTCTCTGAAATCGTTCTTGACGCAAAGCGTCAGTCAATCATGCTGCCGATCGCTCAAGTCTGTTCGTGGATCGGGCAAGCGGCCGAGGCGATTGCGTACGCTCATGCCAATGGCGTCCTCCATCGCGATATTAAACCGGCAAACCTGATGCTTGATCACGCCGAGACGATTCGCGTTTTGGATCTGGGACTAGCCAAGGTCTCTGCTACGAAAGACGGTGAAATTGGTGAAACAGACCTCACTCGTCAACATCAGATCATTGGCACGCCGAGCTTTATGGCACCGGAACAACTGCAGGGGAGTCGAGACGTCGGTGAGCGGGCCGACGTCTATTCACTTGGTGCGACGCTGTATTACTTGCTCACTGGCCAAGCCGTGTATACCGAGAAGGGGACGGTTTTGCAGCGAGGGCTCGCGATTCTCAATGATCCCGTTCCCGACATTCGACGACTTCGTTCCGATCTTCCGGATGATCTAGCAGACATTGTCACTCGATGTATCGCCAAACGCAGTGAAGATAGAATCGGTTCCGCTGGGGAGTTGGCTGAATTACTTAGTCCATTTACTGATGTCGATCAAGGCGATCCTCTCACTAGTGAACCGTCTGTCGGGGAATCAAAGCGACTAACTCAAAGCGGTTTTGGCGGACGAAAAAGGTTGCCTTTGTGGCTAATTCCTATGGCGTTTTTCGTCATTTCATTTTTTGGCGTCGTATTTCGCTTTTCATTGCCGGATGGCGGCGAATTGGTTATTCAATGTGATGATCCCCACGCGAAAATCATGTTTTCCGTGGTCAGGGACGGCGAGTTAAAGTCGCTGATGTTCGCCGTTGACAAGGAAAAGACTGTCCGCCTAGACGAAGGCATATGGCATGCGACGATTTCGGGGGCTGACGCCGATCAGTTTCGCATCAGTAGCGACCGAATCGAAATGATTCGCGGCGGTAAGGCTACCGTGAGCATCCGACGCTTTATGGAAGCTACGACGACGGACAGCAAAGACGGGGCGTTATCACAAGCTCTACATCCCAAAACTTCGTCTGCGCCGTTACCTTCGGAAACAAACTCGATTGCAACCGGCAAGTCTCGTTTTGCACTGCTTGGGCAACACAATCGTGACTTCACTCCCATTGATTGGCAGACCATCACCCGTCATTGCACGCCGGGACTTTTGCCGCGTTGGCAGCCACTAGCCGACGAAAGTGAACTTCGCTGGCAATTACGGCCGTGGTTGGAACCAACGGGACAGCCTTGGCATCAGCCCTACGTTCGCCTGGCTGATGTCGATCCTACTGGAAAATATCTGGGAGTGATCACGGTCGCCGATGCAAAGGTCTTAGACTTGGTTTCGGGAAGAGTAACTCACGTGATACCCTCGCCGAAAACGGGAACCTGGGAAACCATCCAGCTGTCTGCGAATGCAGATCAGGTACTAGTCGCTTCTAACCACGATCAATGCGTCGAAGTGCGCGATCGTCGGAATCGGCTCATCAGCCATTGGTACAGGTATGACAGGGCCTGGTATCAATCCTATCTCAATGGCCTAGAATTCATGTCCGTCGCATCATGGGTAGCCCCAGGCAGAACGATCCTCCTGATCACCGAAAAGAGTGCCCTCGTCACGGATATCAACGGCACCTTACTGCACGAAGTAACGGTTCCAGCCGGGACACGCCTCGCGCCCTACCAACATCGGACGAGTGTTTCACCCGATGGCAATTCGGTCATTCTGACTTCGAACGATAACGCGCTGTTCTGCTGGAATCTGGCCAGTAATTCGCTGGCGGAGTTTGGAAACTCGCTTGGGAAAATGTTCTTCCAGCAACATTTGGAGGCGGTGGCGTGGTCTCCAGACGGCCAGTTCCTCGCAGTTTCTGGTCGACTAAGCTCCGGGCCAACAATGGCAATCGCCAACCAACAGGGTGAAATTGTGAAGCTGTTTTCTGCCCAGGAGCTCAGTCGAGATGTTCCTTCGGGAAAGAATTTAGGCGATCCACTGCTATTCTGTTGGTCTCCCGATTCGAAATCGATTGCCTTCGATAATGGCAGGCTGATGAATACCGATGGGACTTTGATTCGGCACATGGATGTCTCGGTTACTGACGAAATTGGCGAACGGAAATTTACTGGTTCTCGTGGTGGCGTCTATCCTTTCTGGCGCACACTTGATCGAATCGATTTTGTTAGCGTTGGTGTGACAACCCCTGGATTTGATGTTCCCAGCACGGTCGGGCATGTTGATTCCTATTCGCCAACGGGCAAGTCACGTCCCGCGCACAACTTTGGCAACCTGCTCAGGCCGTCCGGGGCAGTACGGTCGAATAAGAATGGCCAGCGGCACACGTTTTATCATCAAGGACGATCACGAGTGACGCCGCAGCGAATTGCAACGACGACAAACGCCGAACAGGTTGTTGCGATGGCGCCCATCATCCGTCCAGGGGACGATCACTCCGGCCAGGCCGTGAGCCAGTGGGACGGGCGAAGTTGGGAAACAGCGCCGTTCTCGCCATTAGTCGTCCGGGATATTCACGGCAACCAGGTGGCGGAATATCGATTGCCCGAAGGATGGTCGTTTGGACTGAACGGGGTCTTTGCCAACTCGAATGGCAACTTGGCGATCAGCATAAATGACGACTCCAGCAGTTGTGTCGTCGTATTGGACGAATCGCTGCAAGAGATTATGCGATGTGACATTCCCATCCGAGTTCCGTACGCTGAAATGTCTTGGAGCCCTGATGATTCACTCTTGGCGATTTCATGGGGAATCGATGGCCAGGCGGGGTTTGGTGTCTGGGATATGGACTCAGCAAATCTGCGGACCGCACAAGAAGTGCCAATGGTTGACGAGCCGTCGCCTCGTATCGACTTGAGCTGGAGTTCCGATTCGCAACAGCTGGCCGTGATTCCGGTCGGCCATAACCGCAAGTTTATGGTTTATCGAAGCAGTACCAATCAAACACTTGCGATTCCTCATGAATTTCATTGGGCCTACAACACAAGCCATCCTGTCTGGATCAACGCACGGCAATTGCTATTGAACCATCAACGGTTTGACCTTCCATTGGGTTCCGTGGAATCCAGTGTCAAACCAATAACTCTGTTCTCCAGTTTGAATCAATACGACACGATTTTCAGTCAAAACGGTCAGAACGGATTCGTGATCTCCCGTACATCAGGCTTCGAAACGATTGTCGAGTTTTGGCGTGACGGACAAAAGGAAGGTGAACTTCCTGTACCAAACCTCTGGGGTAGGCAAGAACTTCACGGCAAAGTCTTGGTGGCTCCGATTGGTATCCATTATGTCCTTCCAGCGGGAATGTTGCAGGTAAACCTAGAGCAGAAGGCTATCGACCATCTCTTGTTCCTAACGGACAACGGGAAATCGATTCGGTTCAACGGCAAAGGCAGTCTCTTGGACAGTGTCGCTGATTGGGATCGGTACCTGGCGTACGTCATGAGATATTCGAGTGGAGTTGAAGTCTACTTGAATGCTGACGAATTTCGACAGCGTCAAGCAGCAACGCCAGAAGATGCGGCTCTTTGTTGGGTGCTCGATTCTGGCGGAGCGATTCGATTGTCCGACGCCAACGACTGGATAGATCCACGCGCCGTGCGCGTTAGCGATCTTGAAGCGTCGATGATAACGGGCGTCGACTTGTCGCGATGCATGGTTGACGACATGTCACTTGAGCAGCTCGCTCAATTTCCCAACTTGAAAACGTTGGTGCTACGCAACTCAACAGTCCAGACGATTCAGCATCTGCCACAATTACCTCAGCTAGAAGAAATTGACCTCAGTAATCTACCGATTTTCGACCTCAAACCGCTTCAGCGTTGTAGCTCCCTGCAAGATATCCGACTTGCGAGGACGGCGATTGATTCATCACACGTGACGGATTTGATTTCCTTGGATCATCTGGAATGGATAGATTTATCCGAAACGGCTGTGGACCGCTTTGCATTGATTGACTTGCCCAAAAACGAACTTAAAGGGATTTGTCTAACCGGAACGCCATTGGCCAATGAGTTGGATTTACAACAATTAGAAGCTGTTTTTGGCGATGCGATCATCGAAAGATAGATCGAGCCGCAAGTCCCTTACTCGGCACTTTTGATGCGCAAATTGCTGCAAATTGATTCCAAAAAACAACAAAAAGTACGTAGATTTTGGCGCAAAGTACGGTAGGATCGGGTCGAGATGAGGTGATCTCGACCCTACCATGGATATGCGACTATATCTCGACTCGGCGCGAATGGGCCTGATGTCCGAGCGAGCAAGAATGGCCCTCAATGATTACGGAAGCTGTGCTGCTAAGTACGGTTGTTCGCTGCATTTTTCGACACTGCTTGAGCACGGTTTTCATGCGTGTCCAGAAATCATGCAACAACATTTTCCAGCCCTCGCCGATTGGCATGGCGTGCCGGAATTGCTGTCAAAAATACGTCGCCTTGTGGGTGTCGACGACGATTGTGAAGTACTGCTGGCGAATCGTTCGTTTGAACTGGTGCGAACGGCCATTCGCCAACTCGTGCAGCGGTCGAAGCGAATCCTCACCACCGATCTCAATTGGCCCGAATATCAAGCCATCTTGCAGCGGGAAGCTCGCCGCTTCGATGCCGAATTGGTGACCGTGCGTTTGCGGCACGAATTCACAAACTATTATCCACAACGGAGACTTTCGGCTCAGGAAATCGCTCAGTTGTATCTCCGAACCTTTCAGCAAATGGACTGCGATGGCGCGTTGTTTCCCGCGATCAGTCACGACGGCATTCGCCTTCCTGCCGATTCGATCTGCGCCGAGATGCGAACGATATCGCCCCACGCCTTCTTAGTAATCGATGGGGCTCAGGCCATCGGACATGTGCCAGATGAACTTGGGCTTCGCCATTGCGACGTTTTCTTCGGTGGCGTGCATAAATGGCTCTGCGCTCATGTGCCCATGGGTATCGCCCTGTTGCCACGTGTCAAAGACATTTTTCACAACAACAACAACAACAACAACAACTTGATTTCGGGCATGGTGAAGATGAACGAGCCGCTGTTGCATTTTGTGCAGGGGCTCGTTACCGGCGAATTGTCGAGCCAATCAGAGACGGTTAATCTCGCCAGTCTATTCACCACCAGGGCAGCCCTGGCAGATATCGATGCTTCTCCGACAGGCGTGGCACAGCGACTGCGAGAGCGCCAGTACAACGCGGAACAAGTGCGGATGGTGGCCAGCCAAACAGGCTGGTACTGCCAATCAGAATGTTTGCCGACGGGGACGGTCATGATTCAGCACGCAGATGAACGAATTCAAGCCGTGTCGGCGAGCCAATTGCGAAAACACTTTATTTGCCAGCGAGTATCCGCCACTACCTACGAAAACGGCTTTGTGCGTTTGGCGATGCCTGATGTTCGGCTCAGCATGAACGAATTATCCTGTTTGATGACCGCGCTAGTACGTTGTCTTCATCCAAAACCGCTGATGGCGGCCTGACCACGCCAACATTTATTTTGCCGAACTTTCACTCAGCGATTCTGCATATAGTAGCAATTGTTTCCAACGCACTTCGGCTTCGACGACATCGCGGGCATTGAACGAAATTTCGTAGCGAACACTTCGACCTTCGAAGTCAGTCGTTTGCCAACCCACAGCGTCGGTGCCATAGATACCCAGGTCGCAGGCCAGCGGCGCGTCTTGCTCTAAATCTGCCATTCGCACCAAACTCACTTCAATTCCGGCAAAGTGTTGTTTTAGAATCCAGTGGTGCAATTCCTGAGAAGGAGTCCGAGCGGTCTTGGGCCAGAAGAAGTCGTCAATAACAAACAATCGATGGACGTAAAATCCATGATTCACCAGTCGAAAATTAAAATCCAAGCTGTTTTCGCCGGGATGGTCTCGCCAATAGTCATCCGAGCGAATCAAGGCCACGCTCAGATAACGCCGGGTCTGACAACTTTGCAGTACATCTTCGTACACTGTTCGCCAGGTTTCCGTCGAAGAGAACAGGATTCGGCCATCGCGCAGCGAACCAACTTGGGCCGCCATGTCACGAAGTCGCTGCGCCACGACGTTTTGATAAACCAACGATGATTCGGGCGCGATGGTCGTGATCCGCTCAATGCCGTGGACGATGGCATCGGCAGAATCTTCGAGATCACTCGACGGCAAACGGTCTGCAAACAGGTTCCGCAACTTCTGGGTGAACGACGTTCTACGCATGGGCCTCCGGTGATGCGGCAAAGTTAGCGGAGCTGATGGACCCAACCGACCGACACGGACAATTCCCACAACAGCGAAAGGGCGGCTCGTCGGTCGCCTCGGCGCACGGCATCACAGATGGTCGGCAGATGAGTCGTATCGACCACTGCCCAAAACTCGGCCAGATTCGCCGACAACGGACAACAGCGTGGCCGCTCCGATTCTTCTCGGAAGCTACACAAGCCAACTTGATCGATGATTCCACGAAATGATTGAAGCATAATCCTTCCTAGCATGGATCGACGCGCAAAGTAAAGCGTCAATCGATCCGAATATTCGCGCGGATTCGCGATTCCACATCTTCTACCACATGGTCGATGGCTTCCCTAAGATCGTCATACGTCCGGTTCGAACCATCACTTGGCGGCGTCGCGACGATGCGCCAGCCGTTCTCCGCTCGGAATTCGAGCCGTTTGGTTCGAGGACGACCTGCTTTCTTTGGCTTCGCTAACATACGCTTGGCCGAAACGGCGGCTTGGGTTTCTCGCAGTGACATCCCTCCGGCAATACTGCCCGCCAATTCGCGTTGCTCCTGCGGATCACTTAATTTTGTTAATTCGTAGGCAGAACGAGCAGCCATTTCACCGGCGTCTACTCGTGCCTGAATTTCGGGTGGCAGGTCAAGCAATGCCAAGGCGCGACTTACAGTAGACGGCGTGACGTGAAGCGATTCCGCTAACTGTTTACCGTTCCAGCCGTGCAGCTCCATCAGGCTCGAAAACCCTTTGGCCTGTTCCATGGGAGTCAGGTTGTCTCGCAGTAGATTCTCGATCATCTGCTGCTCGAGGATTTCTGTAGCCGACAGTTCGCGTTCGTCGAAATGGCAATCTATCGTTTCTAGCTGCGCTGCTTGGACCGCTCGCCAACGCCGTTCGCCATAGACGATAATCCATTTATCGTGGTCCGCTGACCAGCGAACACGTATCGGTGCGAATTGACCTTCCTTGCGAATGCTTTGGGCGAGACGCAGAATCGATTCGTCGCTGAACTCGGTACGCGGCTGATGGGGATCGGGAATGACTTGATCGACACGAATGCTGCCAAAACTACGCAATGGTCGACGACCAATATCTTTACGAGATGCAACGGGACTCAATCGAGGTCGAATAGACGATTGAAACCGTTCGCCAATCGATTCGTCCAGGTTTTGTTCCAAAACTTCCAGCTTGCTCTTGGTGGTTGCCATGCTAGGCCACTTGCCTCCTCGCTTGTCGGACGGTTGCTCGTTCCAGAATCTCACGCGCCAATTCTTGTGTCAAATCAGTCGCTCGACATCGTTGATCATGCAGTACCACTGGAGTTCGGGCCGCCAACGCCAGTTTGAACGCCGACAATTCCGGCATCAGTGTATCCAGCACCAAATTGCCGTACTTCGTTCTTAGTCGACGTTCGTAAGCCTTGTGCACCAGCATGCGACCATCGGAACGCGTCACGAGATGTCCGAGTCGACGCAGGTTTGGATTGAGTGCACGCGCGTTCTCGATGGCCTGATGTACCGCTCGTAGCCCTTGCGTCCCAAAGTCCTCAGGCGTGACCGGAATCACAACCCAATCGGCCGCAATCATCGCCGACCAACTGCAGCGATATAGATTGGGTGGGCAGTCTATCAAGACGATATCGTAACCGGTTTGCGAGTCGATGAATTCCCGCAACGCGAACTGATCTAAGCCAAGCGTTTCTGGGCGCGGTGTGTTGTAGTCGGCCAGTTCAAGATTGGCTGGACAAACATCGATTCGCTCGAAACGGGTCGGCCGCAGTTGTGCAGCATCGCCAGTGGTCCAGGTATCCGCAAATACACTGGTCACCGTTTCGCTGGCGGCCAACTCTTCGACTGTCGCCGAACCGAAGAACCCTTGGCTGATGGAGCCTTGCGGATCGACATCCATGACCAACACGCGAAACCTCATATCAGCGAAGGCGCCAGCTAAGTGAAAGCAGGTCGAACTCTTGCCGACGCCTCCTTTCTGGTTGATGAAACAAAACGTTTGCGGCCGCGAGAAGCACGATTGCCAGTGGCAATTATCTGTAAGTTCTCGGCTTCGTTGAGGATCCAGTGTGGTCTCAGAAAAATAGGTGGCTGCTTTCTTTTCCATGTTGCTTTCCAAGTCGTTGTGCTATGAAACGATGGTTTAATTCGGTTAAAGCACATGACAAAGACGATCGGCAAGCAAATTCAATCGGGCGTAGGTCAACTGACCATGGTGGAACACGCCCTGTGTCCACTGGATGCCAGGATGTCGCTTACGTCTGACTTGGTACACGAAACCTCGTTCAGCTATACGGACCAGCACAAGAAACGCCGCACCGGACGAGTCCGTGTCTGCTGCCCGCTTGGTCTTCTGCCACAAGACGAACTCTTTGTCTGGGGACTCTTGGCGTTAACACTCGCGGACGAACAAAATGGAGGCGAACTCCATGCCACACGTCACTACCTATTGCGTCACTTGGGACTGATAGACGAAAAATCGCGACGAGGCGGCCGACAATACAGCCGACTGAGCGAAGCGATTGACCGTCTGGCGGCAGTACGATACTTCAACGATGGATTTTACGATCCCATTCGCAGCGAACATCGCAAAGTCAGCTTCGGATTCTTCAGTTACAGTCAACCCTCGGACGACGATTCGACTCGCGCATGGCGAATCATTTGGGACCCGCTGTTCTTCGAATTTGCCAAGGCGGCTCGCGGAGCCCTTCGCTTTGACTTGACAACCTACCGGCAACTGGATGTGGCCAGCCGACGGCTCTATCTGTTCGCCAGGAAGATCCTTTTTCGCAAGGACATCTCTCATGCGATCTCGGTGGACCATATTGCCACCAATGTCTTGGGTTACGCCGCGGACCTGCCTCCCTTCGAGCAAAATGTTCGAGTTCGACGCTGTCTGGCTCGCTTGGTAGCGGCAGGGATCCTGCGAAAAGGCGACTCGCGATTGTACAAACGTACCAAGAACGTGTATTCCTTAGTCATGGCACGTGGACCGCACCTATTGAATAGCAACACAAAATCGTTGGTGGAATCACCACAACTGGAACCGTTGTTGGAACTTGGCTTTCAGCCGTTGGAAGCCAAACGTTTGTTGGCCAAGTACCCGACTCCGTTGCTTCGCGAATGGATCGACATTACTTTGACCGCTCGAGACCGCTTTGGACTCAGCTTTTTCAAGCGAAGCCCAGCGGCCTACTTGAGCTTTTACTTGGACCGCGCGGCCAAAGGGCAAGATGGTCCGCCCGATTGGTGGCACGAAGTCCGCAAGGCCGAAGAACGCGAACACGCGAAACGTGCTCGTCAGCAGCAGGCGAATGTTGTCGATCGATCCTCCGTTCCGCAAAAGGCCATGACGTCGTTGGAAAACGTGCGGGCCGACATCTTCCGTCATTTTCTGGCCGCCGGACAATCCGAAATACAGGCCAAACAGAATGCGCGTCGCTTCCGCCAAGCAGCCGAGAAAACGAAAGCCTAATTCAACAAGAATCAAACCAGACAGATTCCTTTGATTTCAAGTACTTTTGTATTCGTACTTTGTACGCTCGCGGAATCCCTTGCTGCCCGCGGTAAAACCGTAATAGGTTCAGCAGGTTGCGCCGTTCGCAATGCTGAAAATCGACAAAAAACATGTGGCCAGCGACACGCCTGCCGCCATTTTTATGTGGGCAGCGACACGCATCGGTTCTTCGAAAACATGTCGGCTCCGACACGTCCTGTTGCTGACTGGCGAGTCTATTCGCCTTCTGCAGAATTCAGATGATCGTGCTGCCTGGCACCCGCGATGATGTCGTCGGCAATATCGTGCAAACGTCGGGCGGACAAAATATCTTGTTCGTCCATCCAATGCGTTTCCGTCCAAGCCTTTGCGCCGTCGTTGTCTTCGGTCTGATAAGGTCGATACACGATAGCCGAATACTGTGGCCCGTATTGCCCCGCCTTTTTGACGATTTTCAGATGCAAGCGGCCACGTTTGTCTTTGTAAATTGTTTCGATCATAACTCCTCCATTCGTTAGTAATTCTTGAGTAAACCACTACCACAAACTCGACAAAAACGTGAAATCAATTCTTCGTCACAGCAACGTCACGCGATGATGAACAGGCCTGTTTCGCGATGGTGCAGGATGGGCCTTGTTGCTACCGTGTCGAATGTAGGCGAGCGAACAACTCGCCGGTCGTCATGCTCATGCGAAAACGCAATCACTCGAAATCGGTAGCGATAGTTACCGGACGAAAAGTGGTAGAGCTGGCATCTCCTCGCAGAGGCAACGGGTCCGGCAAAGGTGGTCTCATCAGCCGCCCTAAGGACCGAAGGAATTGCCATCCTTCCTTGTTGCGTTGGAAAACGTGACAACGTGTTGGCTCTTAGCGCTGAGTACGTGGAGACGCGTTCGCTCAGTGCGATGGAGGCTCGTTGGCGTAATCCCGATGAATTTTTCGCTCCGTTTGTCATGGAGTGGTTCGATTCGGAGTAATCCCAGCGTTCTATCCAATGGCAGCCTTTGGCAGCAAAGGTGAAGAATTCGGGCGATGCGGAAAGACTTTCTTGGCTTCCAGAATTTGGGAAAGAAGAAAGCCGTGTCGATGAAATCGCCTTGTATTGGGCGATTTCCTGTCACGTAACAAGTGACAGACAAAGCGGGTGGTCTGGGCGTGGCATGTCCTTCGTCCCGAGAATCCCGTCCGTGGGGTTCGGGCTTGATGCAAATCGAGTTCGCTCAACGCGGCTGGCGTGGGGAGCTGCCTGTTGGCAACAGCAGACACCGAGGCTGACTACCTCGGCGATCGAGTTAAACGCTCGACGGTGAAAAGCTCAACCATGAAAGGCGCCATCGAAAACGTAAGAGAGCGCTTGCCAGTAAGACTTTGAAGAGACGGTGCCAGACCGTGAAAATCTGCGTGGGGTGGGTACCCCGAGCTTCTGGTTTCGTAGGAGGGAAATCGGCCGTGTTAACACAGCCGGAAAGTATGGCTTGCCGGAAGGCAGCACATACCCACGTGGACCGGGTCGTCACAGACCTTAGCGACGTGACTTCAAAGTCGAAGATCGACACTAACGCAGGAAGCACTGCGGCCTCCGAGTTTGGCAACTCGGTGCATGGCTTGGTCGGCCATGTGGAAGTAGCGAGCGGTCCTACCGCTTGGTGAAACGCCGTAGTGTGGGAGCGTGGTCCAAGTAGAATTCGTGCGGAAGCGCGAACGGTGTTCTGGGCGAAGGTTCAGACATGAATATGTGCGGTATTCGCAAGAAAACCGACAATTCATGTGCGGCAAGGCAGTCGCAACCCGTCTGTGAATCAGGAGTGATGTCCTGATTCGGAGCAGAAACGAAAGGACCGAGGAGCATTCGATTGAGATTCGTGGTTCGACACGACTCAATCAAAACTCTGCGAGAAGTTGTATGGCTGGCGCACGAATGGTGCGTCAGCTTCCTTGGCTGGCAGCGATGCGGCTAAAGGTGGCTACTTGGAAAAGTGGCTTCTTTTGGCGGCGGACTGACGACGAACACTCGACGTGCGCCTTGCGCCCGACCGAATGTTCGGCAGAGGTTTTTAATGGCAGGCACTATGTATTGAGGCAGTGCACTGACGAAACCAGTGCACGCGGTGCTGACTACGCGACGAGTGCCTGCAGATGAAAGTGCAAGATGCTTGGTACGGATGACGACATTTGTTCCGTCGAATCTGATTTGCCAACGCCGGTGCACTTTCTGCCAAGGAATTCACAACGGCTGGGGGTTGGCCGCAACAACCCCATCTTTCTGTCGATCAACCGTGAAGTGAGGACAATGAAGTATCGATGTGTGGCAAGTTCCCCCGAAGGGCTCGTTCAGCAAGTGGCGGTGAGTTATCTGCGACACGGTTATTGGTGGTACGTCACCGGCCGCATCCCGGCAGACAAAGACCCACGTGCCGTTGATCAAAAACTAGTGGCCAAGTACGAAATTGATTTGAGTGACCGGCAACGCGTCTACCGCAAGAAACGAGGATTAGCGAATATGCAGTACATTCGCTACGGCAGTTGGTTCCTGCTATTGGTTACCGAAGGCCACCACCCGTTCAAACAACAAGAACGCAACCGCATTCGTGATTGCCGTCGCCATCCGATTCAATTCGAAGGCTATTCGATCAGCTATCGCCGCAGCGGCGTCACGCTCGCCGGTGGCCAGACCAAGTGGCACGCCTGCGTTCGCATTGACCCGCAAACCTACAAAGAGCTCAAGGCCTTCTTCCTGGACCGAGCCAACAGCCGATCCGTCGAGCAACTCGCTGCGGATTTCACTCGCATTCCCTACACACGCTTCGCTCCGATCCGCCGCCAATTACTCACCATCCACCGCTCGGTAAACAAAGCTAGAACCGGAACCGGTCAAAAAGAAATCCCCATCTCCGCCCTCCGGCTGCGCAGAGAGATTGTTAGACCTTTTGGGGCATGCGACGTAAAGTAAATACAAATGTCGGTTCGTCATTGTGCACGAACGGTGTCCCAATCGATGCCCCTGCCCGTCCCGCCCGTCCCGAGCGGCTAACGAAGCCGTTAGAGACAGCAAGTCGGAGATTAAAACGGCGACGGTTGTTCGATACTGCCAAAGGAATGGCGTCCGACACAAATGGGAAATCGCCACGGATCTTTTGGTCGCACCCCGTAGCGCGTGGGTTGTCCAACTTGCGGAAAAATCAAGTAGCTTGCTGAGTCGTTAGGACACTTGGTTCCAACGGTGAATCCGAATTGCGACTCCACTCGGCGGCCGTTCGGCACATCGTCCGGCTCTACTTTGTGGTTGCCTAAACTTGCGAAAGTGGCTGGAAATGCCAA
>JAGQOZ010000049.1 GCA_020426955.1 Planctomycetales bacterium | reverse complement strand
ATGACTTGATTCACCGCGTGCTCCGCGAAGCAACGTTGGCGCAACAGATTCAACCGCTGGTGTGCGGGTCGGCCCTGCACGGGATTGGCGTGCCGTTGGTCTTGGATGCCGTGGCCAGGTATTTACCTAGCCCGCTGGACATGCCTCCCGTGACCGGTTTGGCAGTCAAGAAACGCAAGGAGGAGCACGATTCTCGCCGACCGGATCCTGCGGAGCCGTTTTGCGGTTTAGTGTTTAAGGTGTTGCCCGCCAAGACGGGGGATTTGTCGTGGGTTCGAGTTTATTCGGGCGAACTCAAGAGCAATTCGCGAGTGCTGAATCCTGGTAAAGACAAAAAGGAAAATGTCGCGCAGCTGTGGAAGGTCCATGGCGCCAAACGCGAACAGATTCAACTAGGTCCCACGGGCGATATTATCGCCGTAATTGGACTGCGTTCGTCGGTTACGGGTGACACTTTATGCGATCCACAGCATCCAATCTTGTTGGAGACGATCGAATTCCCGGAAACGGTCATTTCGATGGCCATAGAACCGGAAACAACGGGCGATCGAAAGAAATTGGGCGAAGTTCTGGAAATGATGAAACGTCAGGATCCAACCTTTCGGGCCACTGAAAATGAAGACACTGGGCAGACTTTGATTAGTGGCATGGGCGAACTGCACCTGGAAGTGATCAAGAACCGATTACTCCGAGACTTCAATCTGAATGTCAAGGTTCACAAGCCTCGCGTGAATTACCGAGAGTCCGTGAAGGAGCCGGCGACCGCAAAAGGAGAGTGTCACCGACAGATTGCCGGTCAAAGTCACTTTGCCGAAGTGCAACTGCAGATCGAACCGACCGAATCCGCGCAAGGGCTTTCGGTTACCAGTCGCGCGTCTTTAGAGGACGTGCCGGCCGAGTTCCTGAGTGTCGTATTGGACGAATTGAAAAATCGCTCTGAAGGTGGTGGTGTGATCGGTGGTTTTCCGCTCAGCAAGCTGAAGGTGACGGTGCTTGCGTTGCGGTCAGACGAAACGTCCAACGAGATTGCGTTTCGAATTGCCGCTGGAATGGCATTTGAAAGTGCGCTGCAAAAAGCTGGGCCGATTATTCTGGAGCCAGTCATGCGTTTGAAAATTACAACGCCCGAGGAACATATGGGTGATTTCGTCGGCGATTTGCAACAACGGAGGGCCTTGATTGCCGGTACGGAAAATCGAGGGAAATTTACTGAGATCGAGGCGCATGCCCCTTTGGCAGAACTGTTTGGATATTCCAGCGCGATGAGGAGTTTAAGCCAGGGGCGCGCCGGAGTTTCGATGGAACCGTTCGCATATTGGCCTGCGCCGGAGAGTGTTGCTGCCAGCTATCAAATGTAATTTAGTTCGCAATTGGCAAACCTTACATGCCAATTTCGCCTGAAAGCATGCGATTGCTCAAGAAAATATGAAATCGGCTTTTAAGTAGGTGTTGACGAAGAATTGCACGATCTCTAACATGGGCAGCTTCCACATTGCGGAAGATAGTAAGTAGGGTAAAGTACGAATCGAGCGTAGCTCGTCAGTTTTTAAGGAGTCTTGGTTGTGGTGTCGCCTGCTCATGAAGTGATCCGAATCCGGATGGAGGCGTATGATCACCTGATTCTAGATCAAAGCGCAAAAGAGATCGTGGAGACGGCCAAGCGAACGAATTCCGAAGTGCACGGACCAATTCCGTTGCCCACTCGAGTGGAACGATACACAGTTCTTTCGGGGCCACATGTTGACAAGAAGGCACGGCAGCAGTTTGAGATTCGGACTCACAAGCGGGTGATCGACATCGTTCAGGCAACTGCCAAGACAATCGAGGCCCTGAATAAGCTGAGTTTGCCCGCGGGCGTGGATATCAAGATTAAGGCTTCCTCGGCCTAGAGTGCCAGGGTTGTGAAGGTTTAGGTAGCGACTATGTCAAAGGGAATATTAGGCCGGAAGGTCGGCATGACGCAAGTCTACGATGAGGCTGGTTGCGTTGTACCGGTGACGGTGATTGAAGCCGGTCCGTGTCATGTCTTGCAGTTGCGGACGGTCGAGCGAGACGGCTATGAAGCGGTTCAGCTGGGTTTTAGTGATCGTTCGCGCGAAAAGGCGTCTCGAGCAGATCGGGGGCGAGTGGGTGGCCTAGCTAGTAAACGCTCAAAGAAGTTGGCTGCGGCCGGAGCGGAGGCGGTGCCAAAGGCGGATTGTGAGCCCAAAGCGTTTGTTCGCGAATTGCGTGGCTCGACTGACGGCTATGAAGTTGGTCAGGAAGTTAAAGCGGATGTCCTTGACGGTGCGGGCACGGTTGACGTGGTGGCGCTTAGTAAGGGTCGTGGGTACGCTGGTGTGATGAAGCGTCATAATTTTTCGGGGCAACGAGCGACTCACGGTGTGAAAAAAGTGCATCGTCATGCCGGTGGTACTGGGTGTAGTGCGTATCCGAGTCGTACCTTCAAAGGGCGACGGATGTCCGGGCGCTATGGCGGTGGTCAGGTTACAGTGCGAAATTTGGATTTGGTTCGCGTGGATGCAGAGGCTGGTGTGATTTTGGTGCGAGGCGGTGTGCCGGGGCCCAATGGTGGTTACGTTGTTGTTCGGCCAACCAATATGTTGCGTTAGTCTGCGGCGAATTCTTGAGAGGTTAGTTAGATGGTTTCCTTGTCAGTGTTAAATGCGGCCGGCAGCGAAGTAGGGAAGGTGGATGTCGATGTTGATGTTCTTTGTCCCGTTATAAACAAGCAGCTGCTCCACGATGCCGTGGTGATGTATCAAGCGAATCTTCGACAGGGTAGCCATCGCACGAAGTCTCGCGCCGAAGTGGCTGGTTCGACGAAGAAGATGTATCGCCAGAAGGGAACGGGTAACGCTCGAGCAGGTTCGCGTCGTAGTGGCGTTCGTCGAGGCGGTGGGCATATTTTTGCTCGGCGGCCGCGGGATTATTCGTATCGATTGCCGCGGAAGGCGTTGCAATTGGCGGCCAAGATGGCGTTTGTGTCGCGAGTGCAGGATGGTCAATTGTTGGTGGTGGATGCACTGGATTTTGATTCTCCGAAAACGTCGAAGATGGCCGGTGTTTTGAAGGCCCTTGGAGTAGCGGGTCGGACGGTCGGTGTCGTTTCGGCGGACTACGATTTGAATCTGTATCGAAGCGTTCGAAATATCGAGGGTGTGACGTTGCAGCCGGCGGCAGACTTGAATGCCTACACGCTGTTGCGTCCGAGTTGTCTCGTGTTTACAAAGTCGGCACTTGATTCCATGCTGGCTCGGTGTTCTGGGAAGGTGTCCTAGTCTGCCAGGTTGGTATTTGTCGCAATCGAGATTCCGTTGAAAGTTTTTGGGTAGGTGATCGGATGGTATGTAAGCCGCAAACGCACAAGCGAGTTGTCTTGACAAAGATGGAGCTGACGCCCAGTCAGGTGATTGTTAAGCCGCTGGTGACAGAAAAGGGTGTCCATCGATCGACGCGGTATAACCAGTATTCGTTTCAGGTGAATCCACTGGCGGACAAGGTTGATGTCAAGCGAGCGGTAGAGAGTCTTTTCGATGTCCAGGTCGAGAAGGTGCGGACGCAGGTTCGCAAGGGGAAAGCGCGTCGGTACCGTTTTCGAAATGGGCGCACCAAGTCGTGGAAAAAGGCAATTGTGACCTTGGCGGCAGATAGTCGAATCGAGCTGTTTTAGACTGGGTGCGAGTGAGCTTGATGCGGGCAATGAAGGGTTGTTGAGAGATGGGTATTCGGAAATACAGGCCAACTTCAGCTGGACGCAGAAATGCGTCGGTCAGTGACTTTGCGGATCTGACAAAAGGCGCTGCGCCAGAAAAATCGTTGTTGCGTCCCAAGCGAAAAACGGGTGGACGCAATAATCAAGGGAAAATCACGGCGCGGCACCGAGGCGGTGGGCACAAGCAGCAGTACCGTGTTATTGACTTTCATCGGCGTAAGGATGGTGTGCCGGCGAAGGTTGCGTCCATTCAATATGATCCCAATCGCAGTGCTCGCATTGCGTTGTTGCACTTTGTGGATGGCGAAAAGCGCTATGTATTGGCGTGTGATGGTCTTCAAGCTGGCAAGATTGTACAAAACGGCAGCGGCGCGAATCCGGAACCGGGTAACTGCCTTCCTCTGCGGGATATACCGCTGGGAACGGCGATTCACAATGTTGAATTGCTTCCCGGCCAGGGTGGTGTATTTTGCCGAAGTGCTGGAACCGGTGCGACGTTGATGGCTCGCGAAGAGGGTTGGGCTCAGATCTCGCTGCCAAGCGGCGAAATTCGGCGAATTCCGGCCGATTGCCGAGCAACCGTCGGTAAGGTAGGAAACAGTGACCACATGAATGTCCGACTCGGCAAAGCGGGTCGGAAGCGCTGGTTGGGTTGGCGACCGCATGTTCGCGGCACGGCGATGAACCCGATTGACCATCCCCACGGTGGCGGCGAAGGTCGAACCAAGGGCGGACGGCATCCGGTGAGTCCGCAAGGTAAGTCGGCCAAGGGCGGTGCAACTCGAGCAAAGCGCAAGCCTTCAAATTCGGCCATCGTGCGACGTAGACGCTCGCGAAGATATGGACAATTGAAACTATAAGGTGATTCGTAGGCATGAGCAGATCGTTAAAAAAAGGGCCGTTCGTCGATCCTCGGCTTTATGAGAAAGTACAGAAGGCGCAGTCCGCAGGAAACTCCGAGCCGATCAAGACGTGGGCTCGGGCGTGCACGATTGTCCCCGAATTTGTCGGTGTGACCTTTATGGTGCATAACGGAAAGCAGCATTTGAAGGTATTGGTGACCGAGGACATGGTAGGGCACAAGTTGGGCGAGTTCGCCCTGACCAGAACGTTTCGCGGACACGGCGGGAAGGGCAAGCGTTAGTCGCTGGCACGAATGGGTGAATTTATGTACACATGTACTTATCGATATGCCAAGATTAGTCCTCGCAAGGTCCGGCCGATGGCAGACTTGGTGCGAGGCAAGTATGCGGACGAAGCGCTAGATATTTTGCGGTACCAGCCGAATCGAGGCGCGCGAATGCTGGAAAAGGTGATCAAAAGCGCCTTGGGAAATGCACAAGATCCGGACAACCCGGCGAACAAGGGGCGTTCCACGGTCGCTATCGAACGTTTGGTCGTGCAGGAGGCCGTAGTGGACGGCGGGCCGATGTACAAGCGAATTCGACCACGAGCTCGTGGTATGGCGTTCATGATCAAGAAACGTTTTTCGCACATTCGAGTTGGTTTGATTGAAGTATAGCGGTTACGTGGTTCGCCCAGAAGCGAATTTTTAAGCATTGGGGTTTCGTATGGGACAAAAAGTCAATCCCGTTGGGTTTCGAACCGGCGTGATGGTGGGTTGGAAGAGCAAGTGGTATGCCTCCAAGCGTGACTTCGCTGGTTTGTTGATCGAGGATTTTAAGGTCCGAGACTTCATTAAGAACCATCCAAGCAAACAACAGTATCGGCACGCTGGGATTAACAAGGTCGAGATCGAACGTACTCGGGATGAAGTCAAGGTCGTGTTGGAAGTAGCGCGTCCCGGCTTGATCATTGGTAAGAAGGGTACGGAGATTGAGTTGCTGCAGAATGAGCTGCAGTCGTTGATTGGTCGCCGCGTCAATTTGAAGGTGGAGGAGATCAGTCGCCCTGAGATACATGCTCAGTTAGTGGCCGAGGACATTGCCGAGCAATTGCAGAAGCGTGCCAGCTTTCGGCGGACCATGAAGCGCTCCATGGAGCAGACAATGGAAGCCGGGGCCAAAGGAATCAAGATTCAATTGGCCGGCCGACTGGGCGGTGCCGAAATGGCTCGTCGAGAAAAGCAGATCAGTGGCTCAATTCCGCTGAGTACGCTTCGTGCCAAGATCGATTACGGCTTTGCCGAAGCAAAGACTCCGCAAGGAAATATCGGCATTCAGGTTTGGGTGAATCAAGGTTTTTATAGAGGGGATGAATCCAATGGCGATGATGCCGAAGCGAGTCAAGCACCGAAAAAGCCAGCGCGGTCGTATAAAAGGTAACGCCACTCGAGGTAACACGGTTGTCTTCGGCGATTTTGGTTTGCAAGCCGTAGAGGGCGGCTGGATCAAGGCGCAGACGATCGAAGCGGGGCGTATCGCAGCTCAGCAATATGTTCGAGGCGAAGGGCGGCTGTATATCCGCATGTTTCCCGACAAGTCGGTTACGTCGACGCCGTTGGAAACTCGAATGGGTAAGGGTAAGGGCGAACCAGATTATTGGGCGGCCGTGGTGAAACCAGGGACCGTGTTGTACGAATTGGGCGGAGTGACGGAACAGCAGGCAAAAATCTGTTTTGCTCGTCTGGCTCACAAAATGCCGATTCGCGTACGACTCGTTCGAAGGCGCGCGGTGTAAGGAGCGGAAATGAAGACTACTGATTTGCGAGATATGAGTGACGAGCAGCTGCGGCTATCGTTGGATGAAACCGTAAAATCGTTATTTCACCTTCGGTTGCAGGCGCAAACAGAGCGTTTGGACGCCCCCAGCGAGCTTAAGAAGAAGAAGCAAACAATCGCACGGATCAAAACGATACTGCGTCAGCGAGAGCTGGCGGGGGTAGCTCGGTAATTTTAATCATAGGGTGGCGTGATGCCAAAGAAAGTTGTTGTTGGGACGGTTACGGGCGACAAAACCCCGAAGACGCGGCGAGTCGAAATTCAGCGTTTGGTTCGGCATGCAAAGTACGGCAAATTCGTGCGTAAACGAACGATTTGCTACGCCCATGATGAAGCTAACGATTCGTCTATGGGCGACACGGTCGAGATTGTCGAGTGTGCGCCGAAGTCGAAACTGAAGCGATGGGAGCTGGTCCGTGTCGTGGAAAAGAATAAGATTGTTGACGTTGCTGCTCTGAAGGCGGCGGCGAGTGGTGAGGCTGAGTAGGTAATACAATGATTCAGCAGGAAACAAGATTGCAGGTCGCTGACAATACTGGTGCCAAGGAAGTGATGTGCATCAAAGTATTGGGTGGTAGCCGACGCAGGTTTGCCGGATTGGGTGACGTGATTATTTGTAGCGTCAAGAGCGTGATTCCGGGAAGCGATGTCAAAAAGAAGGCTGTCGTAAAGGCGGTTGTCGTTCGCTGTAAGCAGCCAACTCGACGGGCAGACGGTAGCTATATCCGGTTTGACAGCAATGCCGTTGTAATTGTCGACAACGACCGGAATCCTCGAGGCACCCGTATTTTCGGGGCGGTCGCGCGAGAGCTACGGGAAAAGAGCTTCATGAAAATTGTTAGCTTGGCAAGCGAGGTGGTGTGATGCATATCCGAGTTAATGACACCGTCGAAGTGCAGGTTGGGGATGACCGAGGCGTTCGCGGAAAGGTGCTGACAATCGGTAAGGATCGCCAGCGCCTGATCGTGGAGGGCGTCAATCGTGTGTACAAGCACGTTCGACGGAGTCAGCGCAATCCACAAGGCGGTCGGTTGTCAAAAGAAATGCCGGTAGATGTGTCGAACGTCTTGCTGGTTTGTGAATCCTGTAAGCAGGCGGCCAGAACGGGCGTCGATTTTGATGACCGTGGAGCGAAGTTCCGCGTGTGCAAGAAGTGCGGCAAGCGAACCGGACAGATTGCTCCGGCACGAAAATAACGAGTATTGTCAGGTTAGGTGGATGTATCGATGAAGCCACGGTTGAAAGAGAAATTTGATAGTGAGGTCGTCTCGCAGCTTCGAGAGAAGTTGGGAAGAACGAATCCCATGTCATTGCCACGACTTCAAAAGGTGGTGGTAAACATGGGTGTTGGAAGTGCGATAACGGAAAAGAAGCATTTGGAAGAGGCGGTCGAGGCTCTGAAGCAGATTTCCGGTCAGAAACCGGTGGTGACTTTGGCGCGCAAATCCATCGCTGGTTTCAAGCTTCGCGAAGGTATGCCGATCGGTTGCAAAGTGACTCTGCGCAAGCAACGCATGTGGGAGTTTGTCGACCGATTGATCTCCATTGCGGTGCCTCGTGTTCGAGACTTTCGAGGATTGAGCTCGAAGGGATTCGACGGGGCGGGTAACTACAGCATGGGGCTGGTTGAACAGTTGGTCTTTCCCGAATTAAATCCGGACAAATTCTTGCGTGTACAAGGGATGAATATCACCTTTGTCACCAGCACGGATTCGGATGATGAAGGAAGAATGTTGTTGGAATTGCTGGGCGTGCCGTTTCAACGTGAGAAAGCTGGTGCAGCGTAGCGAAGCGCCAATCAAGGAAATTTAAAACGTGGCAAGTAAATCAAAAATAGCGAAGGCCAATCGAGAACCAAAGTTTTCGTCGCGTTTGGAGCGGCGCTGTGGTCTGTGCGGACGACCTCGCGCGGTTTATCGCAAATTTGGCCTGTGTCGAATTTGTTTTCGAAAGCTGGCGGACCAAGGGGTTATCCCAGGTGTTCGCAAGGCAAGTTGGTAGCGTAAGGGTGAATATCGATGTTAACTGATCCAATTGCAGATATGTTGACGCGTGTCCGAAACGCTGTCGCGGTCGAAAAGCCAGTGGTCGAAATGACTACTTCAAAGGTCCGCAAGGGGTTGGCGGAAGTGCTTAAGCGCGAAGGTTACATTTGGGATTGGAGCGAAGTGGAAGCTGCGCCAGTGAACCTGCTGCGTTTGGAGTTGAAGTACGGTCCCAACGGCGAGCGGGTGATTCAGACGATCAAGCGGGTCAGTAAGCCTGGGTGTCGAGTATATTCCAGTTACCGTGATTTGCCGAGCGTATTGAATGGCTTGGGAGTTTCGATCATTAGCACCAGTCAGGGCGTGCTCAGCGACCGCGAGGCTCGTGAGAAGCAAGTGGGCGGCGAAGTACTCTGCCAGGTTTACTAGCAGGAAAGATATTAGGGTTATGTCGCGAATTGGAAAGAAGCCGGTGGCTGTCCCAAACGGCGTTACTGTCAAAGTAGACGGCGGCAAAGTGTCGGTGGAAGGCCCCAAGGGTAAGCTTGAAAGGGCTGTACCTCAAGAGGTGAACGTCACGATAGAAGGCTCAGAAGTGGCGGTAGCCCGAAAGCGTGATGATCGCGTCGGTCGGAGCATGCATGGCCTGACACGGGCGTTGATTCAAAATATGGTGACCGGTGTCAGCGACGGATACGTGCGAAAGCTCGAAATCGTCGGTGTTGGTTATTTGGCCTCCATTTCGAACAACGTTTTGTCGTTGCGGGTCGGATATGCGAATGAAGTGAAGAAGGAGATCCCGACGGGCCTATCGGTCACCTGCCCCGATCAGACACACGTGGTGGTTCAGGGTTGTGACAAACAGCTTGTCGGTCAATTCGCGGCTGAAGTCCGAGCAGTACGGAAGCCAGAACCGTACAAGGGCAAGGGCGTGCGGTACGAAGGCGAACATGTCAAAATCAAGCCTGGTAAGTCGGCTAAGAGTTAGCGTGATAGGGTCAATACAGTGAATCATCAAAAGTATTTGGATCGACAGCGAAGGCGGCGACGTTTTCGTGTTCGCAAAGCGGTTCGAGGCACAGGCGATCGGCCGCGGCTGACGGTCCATCGGACGCTTCGGCACATTTCATGCCAGTTGATCGACGATTCCAAGGGTGTCACGTTGGGAAGTGCCAACACGATACAATTGAAAATTGACGGCGGAAACTGCGATGCTGCTGCAAAAGTTGGCGCCGCGATTGCGGAGCAAGCAAAGGCGGCCGGTATCAATGCCGTCAGTTTTGATCGAGGGCATTTGCGATATCACGGGCGAGTTGCTGCGTTGGCGAATGCTGTACGCGAAGCTGGCATACACGTGTAGCCGGGTCCGCGGGGTCGAATTTTAGACAGATTTACGGCGTAATGCTTGGGAGTAATTGAGTGTCTACCGGTGGAAGAAAACGAGGTGCTGAGGACGACCAAACTCGCGGTGCCTACAAAGAATTTGTGGTAAAGATCAAGCGATGTGCTGCCGTGGTAAAAGGGGGACGTCGATTCAGCTTCGCCGGCATGGTGGTTGTTGGAGACGAGAATGGCCGCGTTGGCTGGGGCTATGGAAAGGCCAACGAAGTTCCGCCGAGCGTAGAAAAGGCCGTTAAGCAGGCGACTCGCAGCATGATGGTAGTCCCTATCGTGGACGAGTCGATACCACACCAAGTGAAGGGCCATTTTGGCGCGGCGAAGGTGCTATTAGTTCCCGCTGGACCCGGTACGGGTATTATCGCTGGCGCGGCTGTGCGTTCGGTCCTGGAAGCGGCTGGTATTCGAAACGTGTTGACCAAGAGCTTTGGTTCGAACAACCCTGTTCTGTTAGTAAAAGCAACGTTCGACGCACTCGAACAGTTAAGAACGAAGCAAGAGATCGAAGTCTTGCGAGGTGTAACGCTGTCATGAATTTGAGTGATGTAAACCAAGGTATTCAGAAATTCAAACCGCGTACGCGCGTTGGGCGCGGTCCTGGGTCTGGGCATGGCAAGACGGCCGCGCGCGGGCACAAAGGTAACAAATCTCGGGCCGGATGGTCTCGAAAACCGACGTTCCAGGGCGGCATGCTGCCTTTGGTGCGCCGAGTGCCTAAACGAGGGTTCAATAACAAGTGGGCCAAGATTGTCGCAACCATCAACGTTCGCGATTTGTCGCGATTCGAGGCGGGAACTGAGGTGACGACGGAATTGGTGCGCGAGAAGATGGTTGGGCACCGTTTCGACGAACTCAAGGTGTTGGGTGACGGCGAATTGAAGCACGGCTTGAAAGTGCACGCTCATCGGTTTAGCGCGACGGCGGAACAAAAGATCAAGGCGGCCGGCGGAGAAGTGGTGCGAGTTGCTACACCGACTCCGGTTGAGGATAAGAAGGTCGCGTCCAAGTCGTAGGACGGTATTATGTTGGAAAAGCTTCGTATCATCTTCACTATTCCCGAACTGCGGCAGAAGATTCTTCTGACGCTTTTCTTATTAGGTATCTACCGCATTGGGTGGTTCATTCCTTTACCCATGGTGGATCAATCGCAGATTGCGCCCACGGACGGTGGCGGTGGATTCGGAAAGATGATTGAATACGCGGCGGTGTTTAGCGCCAGCGATTTGAGCAAGGCCACAATCTTCGGTCTCGGCATCATGCCATATATTTCTGCGTCGATTATCTTCCAGTTGTTGGGAAGTGTTTGGAAGCCGATTGAGGAGCTCCAAAAAGAAGGTGAAAGCGGACGCAAGAAGATCAACGAGTACACTCGGTATGTCACCGTCGCCCTCTGTTTCCTACAGAGTTGGGCGTATGTGAAGTGGTATGTGATGGCCATTGATCCCACCACAAGTACTGCGCCGCTGGTCAGTCCGGAGTTTCTGGGCGCGAATGGGAATCTTTCGTTTGGATGGCAATTCTGTGCGGTGCTCACAATGACCTGTGGAACCATTTTTCTCATGTGGTTGGGTGAGCAGATAGATGAATTTGGCATCGGTAATGGAATTAGTTTGCTGATCATGGCGGGGATCGTGGCTCAGATGCCAAACGCCGGCTTGCAACTTTGGAATAATTCGTCTCGAAGTTTGAGTGGTGATTTGGGAAGCGGCCAGATTGGAATTGAGACAATTTTGGTTTTGGCGTGCTTGTTTGTTGCGGTGATTGTCGGAGTGGTCTTTATCACCTTAGGACAACGTCGGATTCCCACACAAAGTGCCAAGCACGTGCGAGGTCGTAAGGTCTACGGTGGAACCAAGCAGTATTTGCCGTTGAAAATCAATCAATCGGGTGTGATGCCGATTATTTTCGCCAGCAGTTTGTTGATGTTCCCGACAATGTTCTTTAATTTTTTGGCCGGGAAGTTCGGCGGGATATGGAGCAACTTGGCAAATATGTTTGGCGGCGGAACGTCGTTCGTGTACAGCATGTGCTACGTGGCCTTGATCTATTTCTTCTGCTTCTTTTGGACAGCAATTACGTTCAATCCCAAAGATATGTCCGAGAATTTGAAGAATTTTGGAACGTTTATTCCCGGCTACCGCCCTGGAAAGCGTACCGCGGATTACCTGGAGAAGGTCATGGTCAGGATTACCTACGTGGGAGCTGGTTTCCTGGCGCTGGTGGCGATTATTCCGACGGTGATATCGAGTTCGCTTGGTGTGAGTTTTCAGGTCGCCAGTTTCTACGGTGGAACTGGATTGTTGATTGCGGTGAGTGTGGCGTTTGACTTGGTTCAGAAGATCGACAGTCATTTGGTGATGCGAAATTATCCAGGGCTGCTTGAAGCGAAATAGGTTCGTGTGACGTCCCCAGTGCGGAGGGCTAGCCTTGATAATTGTGTTTGTTGGTCCTCCCGGAGTTGGAAAAGGCACCCAATCGAAGCGACTTGTTTCGCACTTTCACTTGGTGCATATCTCCACGGGTGAAATGCTCCGAAGGGCCATTGGGGAGGGCACACCGGTTGGCGTGGAGGCCAGAGATTATATCGATCATGGTCGCTTGGTTCCGGACGATTTGATTGTTGAGCTAGTTGGTAAGCGATTCGAAACATTTCCCAGTGCTCAGGGCTGCTTGATGGATGGTTTTCCAAGGACCATTACTCAGGCACGTTCTCTGGACGGTTTGTTGGAGAAGCTGGGGCGTCGAGTGGACGTGGTAATCGAGCTTGTTGCGGATCGAGAAGAAATTCGACGAAGGTTGTTGGACCGAGCCCGAATTGAAGGACGTACGGACGATAGTCCCGAGACAATTACGGCTCGGTTGGAGATTTATGATCGGCAAACAGCTCCGTTGATTGATTTCTATCGAAAATGTGGGAGTCTTCGGCAGGTGAATGGCATGGGGACGCCCGACGAGGTGTTTAATCGAATTCTGGAGAGTATTCGAAGTTAGTTCGCACCACTTGTGCTGCGACGGGAGACGCGGATATATTCTGGGGTTTGCATTTGAGGATAGGGTGTACGTATGAAGGTTCGGGCTAGCGTTAAGCGAATTTGTTCCAATTGCAAGGTCGTCCGGCGTAAAGGGCGTATCTACGTAGTTTGTAGTAATGCCAGGCACAAGCAAAGACAAGGTTAGGCGATAGGCCAGCATTTGGCTTGATTTCAGAATCGCAGGAGTTGACATATGCCGCGTTTATTGGGTGTTGATATCCCAAACGATAAATCCACCGTTATCTCGCTTACGTATTTGTACGGCGTTGGCCCCAAGGTGTCTCGTGACATTTGCTTGGCTGCAGATGTTGATCCGCTGAAGAAGGCGCGAGATTTGGCGGAAGATGAGCTCGGACGGATTTCGGCGTTGTTGGAGCGAGACTATGTAGTTGAAGGTCCATTGCGACGTCAAATTGGTCAAAATGTGAGTCGGCTGCGGGATATTGGGTGTTACCGCGGGATTCGACATCGACGTGGGCTTCCGGTGCGAGGTCAGCGAACTAAGACGAATGCTCGTACGCGAAAGGGCGTGAAGAAGACGGTGGCTGGAAAGAAGGGCGTCAAGGATTTGCGATAGCCAAACTGGTGTTTTATCGATCCAAATCCACGATTGGGAATTTTGCATGGCAAAGACAAAGAAGCGAAAGATCAGACGAAACGTTACGGTTGCTGTGGTGCATATCGTAGCGACTTTCAATAATACAACCGTGACCATTACTGACACCAAGGGAGACACTCTGTGTTGGGCGAGTGCAGGGACGTGTGGTTTCAAAGGGAGTCGTAAGAGCACTCCGTTTGCCGGACAGTGTGCGGCCCAGCAAGCTGCTGAAAAGGCTCTAAAGTTTGGTGTAAAAGATGTGGATGTACGCGTGAAGGGGCCGGGGTCGGGACGCGAGAGCGCGATTACGGCGCTGCAAGCGGCCGGTCTGAATGTGAAGTCATTAGAAGATTGTACGCCCATTCCACACAACGGATGTCGGCCGCCCAAGAAGCGACGTGTTTGATTCCTGTTTGATTTCGTGGAATGGTCTAGGAGGATAGTTGGATGCACATTCGTTGGCGCGGACTCGAGTTGCCTAGCGTTGTTTCGTGTGAAGAAGAGTCGCTTAGTCAGTATTACGGGAAATTTCATGCGGAACCGTTCGAACGAGGTTTTGGTTCGACGATTGGAAATAGCCTGCGACGGATTTTGTTGTCAAGCTTGGAGGGCAGCGCGGTCACTCAGATTAAGATCCGAGGTGCACAGCATGAATTTACGTCCGTGCCCGGCGTATTCGAGGACGTCAGCGATATCGTGTTGAACGTAAAGTCGTTGGTGGTTCGGAAGTATACGTCGGAAACGCGTGTTATCACTATTGAGAAATCGACGCCGGGGCCGGTCACGGGAGCGGATATCCTGACTGATTCAGACGTGGAGATTATCAACAAGGATTTGGTGATTGCGACGTTGACGGACGACATACCGTTTTTCGTGGAGATGGTCGTCGAAAACGGCCGAGGCTACGTACCGGCTACCGAACATAGTACGACCGAACACGAAATTGGCGTGATACCGATTGACGCTGTGTTCAGTCCGATTACGCGCGTGCGTTACGATGTCGAGGAGACCCGCGTTGGACAGAAGACGAACTATGACAAGTTAACGCTGGAGATTTGGACCAACGGTTCGGTAGATCCTGAGATGGCGTTGGTCGAGGCTTCGAAGATTTTGCGAAAGCACCTTAATCCATTTGTTCAGTATTCTGAGTTGGGTCCGAAAGTTCATTCGCCCAGCCGCGGCACGGGTGGTGTTGACGCTGTGCTTGAATCAAAGCTGAACATGGCGCTGGCCGACTTGCGACTTTCGGTTCGTGCGGGAAACTGCTTGGAATCCGAGGGTATTCGGACGGTGCGAGACTTGGTCGTGTTAACGGAAGATCAACTGCTGGAAGTTCGCAATTTTGGTGACACAACGCTTACCGAAGTTCGAGAGCGTTTGGCGGAGATGGGGCTGCATCTGGGAATGCGAGTTCCCGCGCCGATTCGGGAGTAAGAGTACAGATTGCCGGTACGCGATGGCCGTTTTGGTTGGTCTTGCGTGATTATGAAAGTTTGGGTGAAAAGAGATGCGACACAGAAGAAAAGGTCGTCGGTTAGGGCGGAGTTCTAGTCATCGGCGGGCGTTGATGCGCAATTTGGCCAGTGCGTTGATTTTGACGGAGCGTGATGCGGAGTTTGATGATAACGCGCCGAAGGTCAAGGGCCGGATAGTGACGACATTAGAGAAGGCCAAGGAAGTGCGGCCGTTTGTCGAAAAGTGCGTCACAATTGCGAAGAATGCGCTTCCCGCGATTGAAGAGGCGAGGAAGCTGGAGACTTCGGCGGAACGTGGTTCGGACGAATGGAAGTCATGGAGATCCAGCGACAGTTGGGGGCAGTGGAATAACGCGATCGCGCCGGCAGTTGCTGCACGTCGCCGAGTTTTTCAGTTGCTACGAGACAAAGAAGCCGTTCAAATTCTGTTTGATGACGTCGCACCTCGGTTTGTCGAACGACCTGGTGGATACACTCGAATTTTGCGGCTCGCAAAACCTCGGTTGGGTGACGCCGGAACGCGGGCAATTTTGGAATTCGTCGGCGTGCGAGATCGCAGCAGCGAAGTAGCAGAGAAGCCAGCGTTTGGCGGTCAGGATGACGGCGGCGCGGAAGAATAGTTGGGACATGCGTCCCGTACGGTACATGGACCTCGCATTTTTGCGAGGTTTTTTTGTGGAGTTTGCGAAGCAAGGGCGTTGGCAAGTTCGTTTCCTGGACATTCGCGATTCGTCAACAGAAGGTGAGAGTATGAGTCGGCAATTTCTCTGGGCGTTTGTTTTGGCAGTCTGGACGGGGCGGATTTTGGTCGGTCAGGATCTGACTTCGGGGGTTGATCGAGCTTGGTTTGATGATTCCGTTCGCATCCAAGACGACCTGTTTCGACACGTGAACGGAATTTGGTTGCGGCAGACGCCGATTCCTGATGACAAGTCGGACTACGGTTCGTTCACGATTCTAATGGATCAGTCGCAAGAACGGATTCGGGAGATCATTGAAGATGCGGCGGCAAACAAGCATCCTGCTGGATCGGATGCGCAGAAGGTTGGCGACTTCTACCGTAGCTTTATGGACGAGGCATACGTGCAACAGTTGGGTGTGACGCCAGTAAGGTCTGAACTGGAGAAGCTGGCGTCGTTGGATGACAAGCAGCAGCTGTTTCGATATTGGGGTTATTTGCAAACCATTGGTGTCGATGGTCCTATCGCATTCTTTGTGACATTGGACAGTAAGGATTCAACTCGTTATCTGGCGACGGTGGTGCAAAGCGGCATTTCGCTTCCAGATCGAGACTATTACTTGGAGAACGATGAGAAGTATTTGGAATCTCGCAAAGCGCTGAATGCGTACGTGGTTCGCCTTTATCAATTGGCCGAAATCGATGACGGTGACGCGGCGGCCGAGGCAGTTCTGGAACTGGAAACAAAGATTGCCCAGATCCAGTGGGAGCGGACCGAGCTGCGAGACGCCAATAAACGGTACAACAAATTCGCCAAGGCAGATCTGCTCAGCACGTACTCTCAGATCCAATGGCAGCCGTTTTTGGAAGAAGTAGATGCGGCAACCGTGGCCGAATTGAACGTGATGACACCCAGTTTCTTCGAACAGTTCCAGCAGGTTTTCGAACAGGCGTCGCTGGACGAATGGAAGCACTATTTGCGGTTTCATATCTTGGATGCGGCGGCTCCTTTTCTTTCGAATGAATTTGTCGAAGCGAATTTCGATTTTCATCAGAAGAAACTAGCGGGTGTGCCCGAGATGAAGCCTCGCTGGAAACGAGCAGTGGAAGCTACCGCCGGAACTCGCGGCTTTGGTGTATTGGGCGATGCGGTCGGGCGATTGTATGTTGCCAAGTTCTTCACGGAAGATGCCAAGCAACGGATGAGTGTCTTAGTCGCCAATCTGTTGACGGCTTATCAGCGGAGCATCCAATCATTAACTTGGATGACGGACGAAACCAAAACGCGAGCCTTGGAGAAGTTGTCCAAGATCAATACGAAAATTGGTTACACGGAAAGGTGGCGAGATTACTCGGCGCTGGAAATTGATCCGCGTGATCTATTTGGAAATGTTCGACGATCGAACATCGTGGAGCACCAGCGGATGATCAAGAAGTTGGGTGGTCCGGTGGATAAATCCGAATGGGGCATGACGCCGCAGACCGTTAACGCCTACTACAATCCTGGCATGAACGAAATTGTCTTTCCAGCCGCCATTCTGCAACCGCCATTTTTTGATCCGGCGGCGGACGATGCTGTGAATTATGGCGGCATCGGCGCTGTGATTGGTCACGAAATTAGCCACGCTTTTGATGACCAAGGAAGTCAGTACGATGGCGACGGGAATCTCAAAAACTGGTGGACGGATCGCGACCGAGCGGCATTTCATGGTTTAACTGAACGCATGGTGGCTCAGTATAATGATTATTCGCCGCTGCCCGGAAAAACGGTGGACGGCAAGTTAACACTGGGCGAGAACATTGCCGATCTGTCTGGTCTGGCGATTGCGTTCAAGGCCTACCAGATTTCGCTGGAAGAGAAATTGTCACGTGTTCTGGACGGCTTTACGGGCGAACAACGTTTCTTTATCGGTTGGGCGCAAGTCTGGCGTCGAAAATACCGAGACGCTGAATTGCTCCGCCGATTGTTAACCGATCCGCATTCGCCGTCACTTTACCGTGCCAATGGGCCCATCATGAACATGGATGCGTTTTACGATGCCTTTGACGTGCAGCCCGAGGATCGACTATTCAAGCCGAAGGAGGAACGCATACAGATTTGGTAGCGTTACTTGGTGGTAGTTTGACGAGCGGCCATGGCGGCGGTTTCACCGTAGGCTGCTCGGACGGAAACCGCAAGTTTTCCGGAGCTATTGACGCTGAATTCGGCGCCCTGGGGGCCGTGCACTTCATTTACTTCAACGGGCCCGCTGAGTTTTACGGCTACGGTTCGACACGTTTCAATTTCTAGCACAATCGAACCGGTAAGTTCGATTTGGACATCGCCGCCTTGCGCGGATTTGGCGACAAGTTTCGTTCCGAATTCCGCACAGTCACGGTCGCCTACTTTTCGAATTCGAACGAGCCGCATGGCCAGGTCAGTAACGTCGCCCACGGAATCGCTGAAGCCCAGTAATTCTCGAGCCAGTTCGGTCGGCAGCGAAACAGTGTCACCCACTTTCAACTGCTTGCCGTCAAAAAAGTTGGCAATTGGATTGGGCAATCCAAACGTGTCTAAATTCCCTTTGATGATTTCCAATTCTTCTGCTGGCGGCGTTTGCCCTTGCATGTCTTTGATACTCAGCGTCTCGCCCTGACGAACAATGCGATACGATTTTCCCGTTACCGGTTGTTTTTCCAAGAAGGGGTCTTGTCCGGCTTGTTTCAATTCGATGGACGAATCAACGTAGGAAATGACTGCGCTTGTCGGTGTGTTTTGGGCAATGGATTCGATCGTTAGTCGCCGTTCTTGACGCCGTTGAATATCTTGTTGACGAGCGTCAATGACTTGTCCACCTTGGGACAGTTTCATTTCCAACGCCAGATCGCAAGTAAGCAACTGCTTGGAGACATCACCAACTTGTGTTGCCCGTTTGTGAAACGTCACCATCTGGCCTCGGCTGACCGTCGGCAGCATGCAGACTACAATGAACAAAGCACGAACGATGTTGGGAGTGGCGGGCATTGGAGACCTTCCATGCAAAATATAGCGTTTGCCAACAGATAGATATTGCGCGAGTTGTCCGCGAATTTCGTCAACGGGTCAAGATGAATCCATGCGGTTTGCATGCCGGTAGCATTGCTACCAAATGGTGGTATCCGAGCTATCTGTGCCAAGGTGGATCGACGGTTGGCGAACATTGATTCCTTCGGTTTGGTTTCAAAATGTCTTTATTTGATTGATTCGTTGGGAAAGAATTCGCGCGCCGGCCACACTGACATGGTCGGCGTCATGAAATACAGTGCGTCTGCCATTCCGGCCAGTTGGGATTTCGAAGGTCCCAGATTTGTGCATCAGCAATCGAACGAATTTCTTTGATAGCATGTTCGACCCACTGCTGCGATGATTCGCTACGACTAGTCAAATAATCCGCATGAACTGGCGGAAGCATCAGCACGATATTCACTTCGTTTTGGCGCAAAAACCAAATTGTCCGTAGCAATGCATCA
>JAGQOZ010000498.1 GCA_020426955.1 Planctomycetales bacterium | reverse complement strand
CATTGCAGTGAAGGCATTGCCCCGAAATCATGACTAGCGAACCGGAAAATGACGCTGATCTCCGAGAAATATACGCAAGTTGCAATGCTTCGAATTTACTGCATGCACACGATGAATCGGTTCGTATACTGCAAGCCATGGCAGCGAGGCTATCGGCGGAAGTGCCATCAAATTGTCACTGTGTGATTGCGTCGGGTTCGCTGGGGCGGTTTGAATGGTTGCCGCATTCGGATGCCGATTTGATTGTGGTAGCGCAGCCCCATGGCGATGCATCGGACGATGCATTGGTGTTTCAGAACGTTTGGAATTGTCTGCAATCGCTGAACTTGCCGAAACCGCTGCCTGATGGCGTTTTCGGTTCTGCCGTGACGGTCAATGCACTGACGAACAGTTCGACAATGGGACAAGTGGATGAAGACGTACGAGTCTTTGGGAAACGAATTCAGATCTTGCTGGATGGCTATCCCGTCATGCGTCGCAACGCGTTTCATCAACTACGAATTGCAATCTTGCAGCGGTACGGTTTTCGCCGCAACCGACCACTTGAAATGATTGACGTGGAAGCATTATTGCATGATTTGATACGATACCATCATTCGCTCCATTTACACTATCGCTGGTGGTTTCGTCAGCGTCCTGATCACTGGCGGTCCTACAACGCAAAGATGCTTCACAGTCGAACCGTCATGTTCGCAGGCTTGCTGTTTGCCATGGCGGAATCGCTGGCGCAATTGGAAGACCTGGATGTGTTCGCTGGACGATTGCAGCACACCCCGCTGGAGCGAATTTTGCGTGTAGCTGGGCCTTATCGACCCGCAATTGTGGAAGCGTATGATCAGCATTTGGCCGGCATGAGGCAAAAAGGTTTGCCAAGTGACGACGCTGGGAATTGCTTGTTGTCCTTTGGCGAATTGGAAAATGATGCGTGGTATCTTCAACAGCTGGCATTTGGCCGTCAGCTAAAAGATTCACTCTGGCAAGTTATTCAAGACCATCGAGGTGACTGGCCTGATGATTTTTTGCAATCTTGCCTGCTGTGATTTGCAGGAATTGCCGACGCCCCATTGCCCGCCGTGGACCAATTTGTTGTACAATTTCGGCTCCCACCTGTCCGTGATCTGGACTATCGTCCTTGAACATTTGAAAGGCCCCCTCTCATGCATCGCAGGCACTTTTTAGCATCGACTTCCGCCGTGGCATTTTCTTCGTTGGCATGGCGTTCGGTTCGCGCCGTCGGTCCGAACGAAAAATTGCAAACCGCACACATCGGTGTCGGTGGCATGGGGTCCGCCGATCTAAATTCCATTTCGTCGCATCCCGATGTCGAAGTTGCCGCGCTTTGCGACGTGGATGCCAATCGCTTGAAAGCCGCACAAGAACGATTTCCCAACGCCAAAACGTTTCAAGATTATCAGGACATGCTGACAACCATGGCGGACCAAATTGATGCGGTCAGTGTTTCCACGCCTGATCACACGCACGCACCGGCGTCCTTGGCAGCCATGCAACAGGGCAAGCCCGTTTACTGCCAGAAACCGCTGACGCACACTATCGAGCAGACTAAGACGCTGCGAAAAATTGCACAGGAAAAGAACTTGGTCACGCAAATGGGAATCCAAGTGCACGCCAGTCAGCCATATCGCCGCGCGACTCGGATGATCCAAGACGGAGCGATCGGCAAAGTCAGCGAAGTACACGCTTGGTCCAATAAGAACTGGGGCTATGATGGCGGTCCATTCGCTGGTTCGGATCCCGTGCCGGATTACCTGAACTGGGAGTTGTGGCTAGGAACAGCGGAAGAACGTCCGTTCAAAAATGGGATTTACCATCCCGGCAATTGGCGAAAGCTGGTCGATTTCGGTACCGGCACCTTGGGTGACATGGGCGTCCATATTTTTGATACGCCCTTTCGAGCACTCGAATTGACCGTTCCCATATGGGCTCACAACATCTGCCGTCCTCCGACCGGCATTGGCCATCCGGAAAAAAATGAAGTGACCTACGAATTTCCCGCCACGCAGTACACCACCGATCGGCTGATTTGGAAGTGGTATGACGGTGCGTCGGCGCCGCCCAATTTGCAGCTCGCGTCCCTGCCGGAAGGATTTAATCTGCCAGGGCAAGGATCGCTGTTCGTGGGTGAAGACGGCATCATGTTGCTGCCGCACGTTGGCGAACCAGTGTTATTTCCCGAAGAAAAATTTAAGGACTATGCGCGGCCCGACATGGAGCCTTTGGATCATTATCATCAGTGGGTCGACGCGTGTTTCGGACGAACCAAGACCAGCGCTCATTTTGGCTACGCCGGAGCACTTACCGAAGCGTTGCTCTACGGCGTGGTCGCGGGGCAAGGCATGCGTATCCAAAGCAATTCGTAGGCCGAAGCCGCCGACATTTCACCACGCATCGTGAGTAGTGGATAAGCTTGCGAGCCACGCCCGCTAGTCGGGCGGGCGGAGCCATCAAAAGTTCAAGCAGGAAAGTACGACGAGCAATCTCTTATGCTGGCAGAAGTCATTGCAATTGGTGACGAACTCACCAGCGGACAACGTTTGGACACCAACAGCCAATGGATTAGTCAACAGTTGGGTGAAGTGGGTGTGCGAGTTCTCTATCATTCCACATGCGGTGATGACTTGGACGGTTGTGCGCAAGTTTTTCAAACGGCGCTGCAGCGAGCAGACTTGGTGATTGCCACTGGCGGGCTCGGTCCCACCGCCGACGATTTGACTCGGCAAGCGATTTCCCAAGCCGCTGGATTGGACTTGGTCTTGGACGAAGATTCGCTGGAGCATATTCGGAGCATGTTTGCCAGCCGAGGCCGTACGATGCCGGAACAGAATTCGATCCAAGCGATGTTTCCAACGGGTTCCACGATTATCCCAAATCCGCACGGAACGGCGCCGGGAATTGATTTGCTTTTTCGGCAAACCGGGCACGAAGCCAGTCGTCTGTTCGCCTTGCCTGGTGTTCCGGCTGAAATGAAACAGATGTGGACAGAAACGGTGTCGCCTCGAATCAAGAACATGAAGGGCACTTCGGACCAGATCATTCGACATTACCAGCTAAAGTGTTTTGGTTTGGGTGAAAGTGACCTGGAGAGTCGCTTGCCCGATTTAATTCGTCGAGGTCGTTCGCCGTCGGTGGGAATTACGGTCCATCAGGGCACTATCACGTTGCGGATCACGGCAACCGGTTCGGACGAAGCGGAATGTCGTCAGCAAATGCAACCGACCATTGACACCATCCATGATTGTTTGGGCGATATCGTCTTTGGAGACGAAGACGACGAATTGGAGCACTCCGTCGACAATTTGTTGCAGGCAGGCCAACAAACGTTGGCGGTTTATGAAGCAGGCACGGGCGGCATGATCACGCATTGGTTTGGCGAAATGCACCCGGCGACGCCCCATTTCTTGGGCGGCATCGTAGGGCTGGATCGAACCTCGGCGGAACGTATTCTTGACCTTGCCTTGCCCGCCACGCTGTCCAGCGAAGATGCCACTCGGGCATTGGCTCAAGCCGTGCGAAACAAATACCAAGCCGATATCGGTTTGGCAGTTTCGCCGTTCCCCAGGCCGGGGCAAGACAACGGACATTTTTACGTGGCGACTGCTGGGGACGTGGAGACTCGCTGCCAGTCGTTTCTTTTCGCCGGACACCCCGACATTCTCAAACCGTTGGCTGCCAAGCGAGCGTTGAACTTCCTTCGTCTTCACTTGAAAAAGTAGGTTGGCTGCACAACCGGAGTGAGCGTGGGGTAGGAGCCGAAGTTGGACGGCACGCTGCCATACTCGCAGAAGCATAAACTACTTGGGGTCAGAACCGAATGGCACTACCGGATTGTGCATAAGGATTTCGGACGAACGGCCATTGGACATATGACAATAATACGGCACATCCAAAATGGCGTTGTAGCCGCGAAGGGGAATAGTTGCTGCCAGCCACAGTCGTCGAAAGCACCTTAGCGAACCAGGCTCGTTGGTAAACGGTCGTTCCTCCGCCCAGCGGGCGAAACATCTTTGCCGGTGTGCGTCAGCCACCGGTCGACGTAATCTTCCGCCCCTTCAGCTCAGCGGGCGACACATGCAGATTCTCGAAGACGCCCAACATCAAAATCGGCTAGAAACTGCGCGAGAAATTAGTGTCAGGCACTATGGAAAACCCGTATCGAATTGGCTTGAGCAGAAGTACTGGCCCCGTCCCCATTTCTTTGCCGCCTAAAAACCGAAGTTTTATTGCGGATCGGGAATTCACGGCAAATCTTGCGAGCAAGCATGTTCGAAACTTCGGTGTGCCGTGGGACAGCAGATCTGCGCTCGTTTGCAGGATTGCCCCACCAAGAATGATTTCCACTTTCACGCACAAGTTCGCAGCCATGATTGACCAAATGTCGAATTAGGTCTCGCCGCTTCACAGTTTCATCGCGATCTCTTCAAATCCCTCGCCCGCAGCCGCTTTTGCATCCTCACGATTCATTTCAATTGCATCCGCTAAAGCTTCACGCAGATTTGAGATTAGCTCGTCTTTCGTTGTTCCTTGCGAGTTCACTCCCGGGATCTCTTCGACCCAACCGATCCACCAGTCGCCATCGCGGCGTATTACAGCAGTAAAT
>JAGQOZ010000497.1 GCA_020426955.1 Planctomycetales bacterium | reverse complement strand
TTTCGTGGCAGCCATGGAGAACTGGGACGAAGCCAAAGCCGACGCGGCCGTTGCGGGATTGGCTCGCACCGCCAGTGCGAATCGGATCTTTGAATTGTTTGCCAAGTATGGTTGCCGAGACTTCCGCAGTATTGGGCACAAAGCGATTTATGTGGCCAATAGTTTCCGCACGCTGCAATGTATTGGCTGGCACCATGCCGAACCAATTTTGCGTTCACTAGCCTATGCCTTATTGAATCATACGGGTGAACCAAATCCAGCCGAAAACGATTTGGATGCCGATCGCCCTGGACGCGAATTCGCAAAACTAGCATCCAAGGTTCGCTCCGACTGGGAATTTGGTAAACCGGACGACAAGGCCACGGCGGATTTATTAGGCGTACTGTACGGCACGTCTGTCACAGATGCCACGGCGGCCGTGGTGGATGTCTTGAATGCTGGCGTTTCACCTCAGTCTGTGTACGACGCATTGCTGTTAGGCTCGGGCGAATCCTTAATGCGACAACCCGGCATTGTGGGATTGCACACCGTTACCACCGCCAATGCCATGCACTATCTGTTTCAAACAGCTGCGGAATCCGAAACTCGTTTGTTTGCGCTGCTACAAAATGCCGCCTTTCTGCCGATGTTCCATAGTGCCATGCAGAATCGTGGATCGGTTGCGGATGACCGAATCGTCGATTTGCCTGCGGCGGTTGGCGCGAATCCGCAAAATTCGAACTTAGATGCCATCTTGGCCAACATTTCCGCGGACACTCCACAGGCCGCTCGACAACTGCTGGGCTATTTGGATTCGCAGCATTCGCCCGAAGCGTTCATCCAGGAAGCGAGGCGCCTGATCTTCCTCAAAGGGAGCGACTCACACGATTACAAATTCAGTTCGGCTGCCATGGAAGATTTCTATCACGTTTCGCCTCAGTGGCGAAATCGCTTTTTAGCTACCAGCGTGTTCCATTTGAAGGGAAGCAAACACGAAGACGCAGGTTTGGCCAAGCGGATCCAAATGGCCATCTCGTAGGTAACAAGCGCATCAACAAGACACACCAACGAGCGTATTCGCGCGCTTTGTGTGATCATTGATTATGACTGCCGAGGAAATTTGCAGCCTTTGGCAGAATTTCTTTTGGGCAAGAGTTCGGCAATAGTAGTCTCTTTGAAATGCTGTTCTACTAGGGCGGCAGCATGATCCAAGCTATCGTGCAGTGGACAGAGTTTTTGGTGGTCGACGATCCCCAGCGGGCACTTTTGAATTCGCTGTAGCTGTTCTACCGCGGAAACAACATCGTACACGCTTAGCGCATCCGGTGATTTCAGCAACGAATAGCCACCATTCGGTCCACGCTTCACTTGCACAATTCCTGCTGCCTCTAGGTCTCGAAGCACCTTCGTTAAGTACGCCACGGACACTTGCACCGATTCGGCAATGTCACTTCGGCGCGCAATTTGATTGTCGACGGTCGCCAAGTATGCGACGACGCGCAACGCGTATTCAGATGTCTGTGTTATCATTGAAAAACCACAATTAGTTAACCTTGACATCCACTATTTGATTGTTACATTCTATGCCCGTCGGCCGATAGAAAGAATCATCTTAGTGGCAAATTCGTCGTTCGACGCCATTCTCTGTTGATATTAGTTTCGAGGATCCAAAATGCAGGAGCGGAATTTGGAAACCCACGCCGCAAAGCCTCGTCGCACGTTTCTAGGTTTGATTAGTTCGATTTTAATGGCCACAGGGCTTGCAGGCGGTTACGGATACTTTGCCTCCATAGCCGTCCGTTTTCTTTACCCGAACGGACGAAACAAAGCCAAATGGCAGTTCGTGGGCAACTTGGACCAAATCCGCATGGGCGAATCGCTACCGTTTCAGACTCCGTCCGGAAGCAAGATTGTGGTCGCTCGACAAAGCGAAGGGAACTCGGCAGAAGATTTCATTGCGTTATCCAGTGTCTGTCCGCATTTAGGCTGTGCAGTACATTGGGAATCTCAGAATGATCGGTTTTTCTGCCCGTGTCACAACGGAGCGTTTGATGCCAGTGGCAAACCCACGGAAGGACCGCCAGCGGCCGCCAACCAATCACTGACGCGTTTTCCGTTGATGGTGGAAAACGGATTGTTGTTTATTGAAATTTCTTCCGAAACGATTAGCTCGCAGCAGAAAGCCTGACATGGGAATTTCCAGTTGGCTAAGTGAACGAATTCCGGTCAGTGGCGTTCAGCTTCGTGAATTGACCAATGAGCCCGTTCCAAATCATTTGAAACGTTGGTGGTTTGCCTTGGGTGGCACGCCGGCTTATTTGTTTGTCGTGCAAATTGTTACCGGCATCTTGCTGGCGTTCTATTACCAACCCGCTCCGGAAACCGCGTATGAATCGGTTCGCCACATCACGGACGAAGCGGTCTTCGGTTGGTACTTACGTAGTCTTCACAAATGGGCAGCAACGCTGATGATTGCTGCGGTGATTCTGCATCAAATGCGAGTCTACTTTACGGCGGCCTACCGTCGACCGCGTGAATTGAACTGGGTCATCGGCATGTCGCTCCTAATGTGCACATTGCTGACCGGTTTTACGGGCTACAGCTTAGTGTTCGAACAGCTTAGCTACTGGGGAGCCACGGTGGCGGCCAACATCAGTGACGCGGTACCTTTACTGGGTGGCTTCGCCAAGCGCATGTTGCTTGGCGGTGAACAATACAATTCGCACACGCTGTCTCGCTTCTATATTTTGCACGCGGCCGTCTTGCCCACCACCATTATCTTGTTGGTAGGAGTCCACATCGCGTTCATTCGATTGCATGGTGTGACCGAACTGAAGTTCGATGACGAACCGGAAGACAAGCCGGGACACTTCAACTTCTTTCCTGATCATTTACTGACCGAATTGACCATCGGATTGGTATTGATGATTTTGCTAAGTGCTTTGGCGACGCTGTTCCCGGCAACCATGGGTCCTCCGGCCGACCCCAATACTACTCCGGAAGTCATCAAACCCGAATGGTTCTTCTATGTGTCGTTTCGTTGGCTAAAGCTCTTTTCGCTCACGTTTGCGGTACTCAGCACGGGATTCATTGTGGCTGCCATGTTCCTCTGGCCTTGGATTGATGCCGCACTTCGCAAAATTACCGGCTGGGAAGATATCAGTGTCTTTATTGGCATCATCGCCACATTTTTGCTGGTAGGCCTGACGGTTTGGGAAGCGGCGGTCGCGCATTAGGAACGGAAACGCATTAGAAAACGGTGAAACAATAATTGGAACGATGGGGCCTCGGCCCTTCGCTAAAAGGAAACACAATGAGTTTGAAAGTGAAGCAGTTCATCATTGGCGTCTTGGGCTTGCTGTTTCTGGCGTCGCTGATTTTCGTACAGTGGATGGAAGTGACTCGGAAGCGAGAAGAAGCAGGGGTCACCATACAACACGTTTCCATTCCAGTTAGTTCCCAGCAGTGTGTAAGCTGTCACCAACAGTCTTCACCGGGTATTATCGACCACTGGACGGGTAGCACGCATGCGGCCAAAGGGATCGGCTGTGTTGAATGTCACAAGGCAAACCAAGGTGATGCGGACGCGTTTGACCATTATGGTTCCCTGATCGCCACGGTGGTCACGCCCAAAGATTGCGGCCAATGCCACAAAGCCGAAACAGATGAATTCATCGCCAGTCACCATGCCAAGGCGGGCAATATTCTGGCTTCCCTAGACAACTTCTTGGCAGAAACCGTCGAAGGTGCTCGGCAACCCTTTAATCCTCATTCGCCTACACCTGGTCGCGACTTTGACATAGTGGACGGCATGGCCAGTGCCAACGTAGGCTGTAAGCAATGTCACGGAGCCAAGATTGCGCTGGAAGGCACGGACGGCAGCTTGATCACGGTAGACGAACTGCAACCGGACGAAAACGGTAAGCCGACCAATCTGGCGGCAGTGGCAAAAATCAAGAAGGCCGACAACGGTCGCCCCATTTTGCACACCAGCAGTTGGCCGAATACCGGCATTGGTCGAATCAACTTGGACGGTTCGCTGGGATCGTGTTCGGCATGTCATTCACGCCATGATTTTTCGCCAAGACGAGCTCGTCAGCCGGAAAACTGCGGAAAGTGCCATCTTGGCCCCGACCATCCGCAGAAGGAAATCTTCGAAGAATCCAAGCATGGTGTTGCCTATCGCGACTTGAAGGAGCACATGAATTTGGATGCGCACAATTGGGTATTGGGTGAAGACTATACGCAAGCCCCGACATGTGCCACTTGTCACATGTCCGGTCACTCGCGAAACGGTGGAAAAGTCACGCATGATCCGGGCGAACGTATTTCTTGGTCCAACCGTCCACCTGTGAGTGTGGCAATGGACACAGATATCACCGGCAAGATCGTGAAAGAAACCGACCCGGCCGCTCGTCAAAAACTGATCCACAGTTCTTGGCAAGACAAACGGCAAGCCATGAAACAAGTTTGCTTACATTGCCACACAGAGAACTACGTCAACGCGTTCTACAAGCAATACGACGACTTTGTGGTCAACTACAACGAAAAGTTTGCCAAGCCCGGTCAGCAAATCATGGCCGCACTTAAGGCAAACGAAATGTTGACCAAAGTTGACTTTGATGAAGAAATTGAATGGGTAT
>JAGQOZ010000496.1 GCA_020426955.1 Planctomycetales bacterium | reverse complement strand
CCAAATGGTGGTAGTCACCTGCTTTGGTGTGATGTTCAGTACTTTCTTGAACGGTGCCGTTGCCATGTTGGCCACTCTGTCCGCCGTGGTGATGGGCTTTTTCAAAAAGTTTGTGTTTGATGTGGCTTCCGGAGATATCCCAGGCGGCGGTCCTGTGGAATCATTCGTGCGTTTGATCTATCACGAAAACCAAATGCTGGAATGGAACGCACAAGAGATTTCCGTCAAGGTCATTCGCGCCATTGACGGCATGGTGCTGGATGTTGTGGAAAGCCTGAGCTACGCTTTGCCCGACGCCGGCCAATTCAACACCAGCGAATTCGTCGCCAATGGTTACAACATTCCCGCCAACTTGATTGGCCAGCATGCCATGATCACCTTGGCCTACGTGTTGGTTGTGACGGTGGCAGGCTATTTCTTCTTTAAGAGTCGAGAGATTGCGGCATGATCGGAAACGCTTCTTTTCAACGCAAGATTATCTACGGTTTGCTAATCGTGGTTTTGTTGGTGCCGGTTTCGCTAATCAGCCGTCCGTCAGCCCGACAACCCGACGGCACCTTGACGCAAGGCGGAGTCCTGTCGCGAATGCGGACGGAAAATCGGATTTCCCAAGCCAGTTTGGGCGAAGTCGATCCGACCAGCGAAACCATGAAGCTGATGACTTTAGGCCTCAGCGGCGTCGCCACCAATTTGCTATGGCAAAAAGCCAATCGCTACAAGAAAGAAGAAGACTGGGACAATTTGACCGCCACGCTGAATCAATTGGCCAAGCTGCAACCCAACTTTGTTTCGGTTTGGCAGTTTCAATCGTGGAATCTGGCCTACAACGTTTCGGTCGAATTCGACGACTATCGATCTCGGTATCATTGGATCAAAAAAGGGATCGATTTCATGTCCGAAGGGATTCGCTACAACGAAAAAGAGCCTGTCATGTACTGGGACCAAGGTTGGAACTTTGGTTACAAGCTAGGCAAGGCGGACGAATACGTTCAATACCGACGCCTCTTTAAAGAAGATACCGACTATCACCAGCAGTTGCGCCGCGAAGGTGTCAACATGGACGACGCCGTAGGTGTCCTAGGCATGGACAACTGGTTGACCGGTCGTCAGTGGTTTCTGACGGCTCAGTCTTTGGTAGACGACCAGAAGATACCCATTCGAGGAAACTTGTTGGACGAAAGTGGTCGCATCAAACGAGGTAAAGCGCCGTTGCTATTCCATTCGTATCCAGCCAAATGGTTAATGAATTACGCCGCCGGTATCGAGGAGCAAGGCGTGCTGGACGAAAGTGCTCGGTTAGCCTGGGCGTCAGCTGGTCGAGCGTGGGACGAATATGGTGCGCGAGACATCATGACGTCGTACGGATTCCCCATTCGCTTGAACGAAGATATCAAACTACGCAACGAACTGAACCGACAAGTAGACGAATTTGACAAATTTATCTCTGGTCTGCGAGAAGAGTTGATTGCCAAGAAACGCGAACAATTGACGCCCGAGGAAATCGCGGCGATCGACACGCCGTTTGATGATCGTTCGGAAGAGCAAATAGAATTGGCGTTTAAGGCCGAAGACAAGATCAAAATTGAATATGACGAAGCCGCCAAAGCCGCGCCGCCTCGGATTCGTCGCACCGCCTTGCGGATGGCTCGCAAACTGATGGAAAACGAACAAAAGTTGCAAGCCACCACTTCCTATCAAGAACAAGTCAACTTCTTGTATTGGCAGTTGCGATGCGAAATCGAACAAACGGAAACCGCCACCAATGCGCGGCGTTACATCTACGAAGCGGACCAGGCATACGAACAAGCCGCGTTGGATACGATGAAGGAAAAATACGAATTGGCTTGGCAAGAATGGGCCAAGATTTTCCAAGAACATCCCGTGCTCATTGAAGCTCCGGAAGCGGAAGACCTGTACGACGCCATCACTCGGTACCAATGGGTGCTGGGCCAGCTAGACGAGCCATGGCCACCGGCCGATTTTCCCTTGCACGAAATTGTCGAATACTACGACCCGTCTTATCGTCGTCCCACCGACACGTCGTCCACATCCCAGGACGATTTCTTGCCAAACGAACCCACCGATTCCAATTCGGAAAAGCCCTCAGAAGCCAACTCGCCAGAAAACCTGCTGGACATTCCTGGTGACGACAACACGGAGGAATCCGGCAGCCAGGAAAGTACCAATTCGAATCCAACCGAACCCGCCGCAGATAGTTCTGCCGGTGATGCGGAAACTAATTCGGCATCTGAAGCAACGTCTACTGAAGACAATCCCGCCGAAGAAAGCTCGGCAAACACCGAACAGCCAGCACCCGTTCTGGACACCGGCGGTTTGGACATTCCCGAGTAGCATTCGGGAGCTGCAGTTGAGCGACCGAGTGCCTGGGCATCCTGCTTGCGACGCCCCAGGTTTGTTGCGATTCTGATAGCGAATTTCACCTACGAGCGTCGGCGGTGAACTACGACGTTCATTCATTTCCGCAACTCTGGAACGTCGTCACTTGATGAGAATTGATTGGCGGCACATTATGACTGCATTAGACGAATTCACCAAATATCTAGTGGTTATCAAGTTCGCATTAACCAATGGCCTTTTGGGCCTCGATAAAGTTCGTCGTTTGATCGATGCTGCGATTGACGAAAGTGAATCGCCAGAACCGTGGCTAATTGACGCATGCTTAGCGGACAAGAAAGAGACAGTTTACATTCTTAGCCAGATTCCGACACGAACGCAAACGACGCAATATGACGTGGGGATACTCTTGGCAATGCTTTATCGCGCGCTTCACTCTGGGGAAATAGGCGTAGATGAGGCTCGTTTGGTTTTCTTTGACCTTTATTATTCACTTGAAGCAGGAGTGCAAAAGCACTTCTATGTTCTTTCCGGCGATCTGTCATATTTGTTTGAGTTTCCTGAATATGAAACTGACGTAGAATTGCTGCGTAGTCCGTTTCTAGGAATTCTTGCCCCTTATTCACATTTGCTTCCTAGTTGGGCCGAATAGGATCATGGGAACCGGCGCCATTCTGCGACGGCGGTTTGGGAATTCCGGAATAAAAGCGAACTCAATTGACAAGCGGCAGACCAAATTCCACGGAATTAGTCGCTGCCTTCAAGATCTCGCTACAGAGCTGGCTACACAATTTTCAAGTGAGAACGTTTTTGCAAAAGTGGGTGAAAAACTCGCCAGTCTGATTTGAAATCGCGATTAGCACCGCCGGCAGATCCGACGGCGCGAAACGGGCCAGATGCAACGGCTCATTCGGAAGCATCGGGTTGGTAGGTTACTTTGTCCACGTCCACTCGAAGTTCTTCCAAGCGTTTTGCCACGGGATCGGGCATCGATTCTTGAAATCGGCCACCGATTTGTTCGGCCAAGAAGCGTTCGATTTCAGCGTACATGGCCATCCGATTGACAGGTTTGGCAAAACCGTGTCCTTCGTCGTCGGCCAGTAGATAGCTCACTTCGTGGCCACGGTCTCGCAGCGCAATGGCAATTTGATCGGCTTCGGCCTGTTTGACTCGAGGATCATTCGCACCTTGCACAATCAACAGCGGCTTGGAGATCTTATCGGCACTGAACAGCGGACTCGCTTCACGAATGCGTTGTTTGCCTTCGTCCGTACTGGGATCACCCACCATGCCATACAGGAAAGCTCGGCCTGCTTCCCAATACGGAGGAATCGAATCCAGCAACGTAAAGATGTTACTTGGGCCCACGATATCGACGCCGCAGGTGTAGACTTCGGGCGTAAAGGCCAAGCCCGCCAACGTGGCATACCCACCGTAACTGCCGCCCATGATGGCGATTCGATTCTTGTCGGCAACTCCTTTTTCGATCAGATACTTCACGCCCCAAGTGATATCGTCCTGCATCAGTTTGCCCCATTGCAGGTCGCCCGCGTTCAGAAACTTCTTGCCGTAGCCTCCGCTGGCGCGGAAATTAGGTTGCAACACCGCGTAACCTCGATTGGCCAAGAACTGAACTTGCGGATCATATCCCCAGGAATCTCGAGGCCCTTTGGGGCCGCCGTGCACCAAGATCACCACGGGCAGATTCTTGGCTTCCATGCCGGCAGGGACCGTCAGGTACGCGGGAATCTCCAGTCCGTCACTGCTGGGATAGCGCACAGGTGTCATGGGCGCCAGATGTTCTTCGACCGCTTTCAGTTCGGGACGAGGCGTGTATTGATGAATCAGTTCGCGCGACTTCGCATCGAAGTACCACGCTTCTGCAGCGAACTTGTCACCGTGTACGGCAATCAGAAACTTGCTGTAATCTTTGGTCGAACTTTGAAACGCGATTTCTCGACCTGGAAATTTTTCTCGAAGAAACTTGTAGTTGTCTTCCCAAGTTTGGTTGTGCCAATAGTATCGAGTCTTATCGTCGGTGTAGGAAGTAGAAATGATTTCTCGAGTGTTGCGATCCAACCGCAGGCCACCAAAGTCAACTCGGTTTTCTGGGTCACTTTCAACTTTGGTTAACTCTTTGGTTTGCGGATCCATGATATACAGCGTCAGCAAATCCAAGTCACCTTTGTTGGTGACTAGATACAGCTTTTCGTTTTTCGGATCCCAGCCGCTGACTCCGGCGTTTTCCGAGACCGAAGTTTCGTAGATGGGCTCCAACTGGTCG
>JAGQOZ010000495.1 GCA_020426955.1 Planctomycetales bacterium | reverse complement strand
AACATCAAAGAAAAACAGTCCACCGGTTTGCCGATTAGTGAAGCGGAATATCAAGCTCTGTATGAATTGGAAGTGAAACGTCGGCATCTGCGTGAACGAGTGGAAGCGGAAGACAAGCAGGTGGAACCCGATGACAAATCCAAGTCAGATCGACGCTTGTTGCGGCAGGAAGTCACCGATGATGAAATTGCGGAAGTGGTAAGTTCGTGGACCGGCATTCCGATTTCTCGGATGCTGGAAACCGAAAAGGCAAAACTGTTAGTGATGGAAGATCGGTTGCATCTACGCGTCGTCGGTCAGCATGAAGCCGTCGAAGCGGTTTCCAATGCCGTGCGAAGAAGCCGTAGCGGCCTGCAAGATCCCTATCGGCCTATCGGTTCATTCCTATTCCTCGGGCCCACCGGAGTTGGCAAGACCGAATTGTGCAAGGCGTTAGCAGAAGTCTTGTTCGACGATGAAAACGCCATGGTTCGACTCGACATGAGCGAATTCATGGAAAAGCATTTTTTTTTACCGTCAGTCGCTTGATCGGCGCTCCTCCTGGCTACGTCGGTTACGAAGAAGGCGGAAAGCTGACCGAAGCGGTCCGTCGACGACCGTACTGTGTCGTGTTGTTAGATGAAATTGAAAAGGCACATACCGATGTCTTCAATATCCTGCTGCAAGTTTTGGATGACGGGCGTCTGACGGACAATCATGGCCACACGGTCGATTTCACCAACACCATTGTGGTCATGACTAGCAACATAGGCAGTCAAGCGATTCAGCAAATTGCCAGCGAAGGTGGTTCGGAAGATGATGTTCGAGCGGCCGTGACGGTGAATCTACAAGCTCGGTTCGCGCCAGAATTTCTGAATCGTATTGACGAATCGATCATCTTTCATCCGTTGGGACGAGATGAAATTCGCAAGATTGTGGATCTGCAAATCCAACGGCTTGAACAACTCCTGGCTGACAAGGACTTGTCATTGGTCGTCACCGAGGAAGCTCGGAACAGGATTTCAGCCGAAGGCTACGATCCAGTTTATGGTGCCAGACCTTTGAAACGAGTGATCCAGCATCGATTGCAAAATCCGCTGGCCACGGAATTGCTGAAGGGGCATTTCGAACCAGGCTCGACGGTCGAAATTGGATTTGACGGCAACGATTTCACTTTTGGCTGCGGCCATTTTGGATCGACACTGGAAGCGGTCAGCTGAACCGAATAGAACGAGCAGCGACGCAAGCGACTTTATTACTTGCGCTCGCGTCCATGACAGAACGGCGAATGCCTGCCAATTCGTGACAGCGGCGGTGACGGTTATTGGTGCGAACGTGATTTTCGCAGCCGCTGCCAGACCGCTCCACCCAACACAACCAGTGCGCCAAACCAAAAGGCTGAAGGTTCGGGAACGGCAGTAATTGTGTTGTAGGTGAAATTGGTGCCCGTCAATACCGCATCGGGCAAAACGTTTCCGTTCTGATCTTTAATGATGACGCCAATCAGTGTGGCCGTATTGTAATAGTCAGCCAGCAAATCTGCGCTTAAGCCCGAAGCTCCGTTGTTGGTGGCGTTCAGGTGGACCTCTGAAACTAACGTGAAATCGACGTTGAATTCGCCCGCTGTCCAGCCGAACGGTACGGGAATAATCGTCGTGCCCGTGGTGGCTGAAAAAGAATCGGAAAAGCTGCTTCCGGCGGCCAAAGAAAACGGAGCCGACGGAACGTCGATGGTTTCGTCCGCGATGGGTGTCATTGAGACACTTGAAGTCAACTGAACGGTGGATGCTAGATTGTTCAGCGTAACGCCTAGCCCAGTCATCCCTGACGGCACCGATGCACTGATGGACGAATTTCCGTCCAACGCCCAAGCAAAGATCAATTCGCCTCCCGTCACCGTTCCCGGAAAGTTCGTAACTTCGACACTGTCCGTGATCGTCGATTCGGAATAGGCGCGTGCATCAACCGAAAACGAAGTTCCATCGCTCACGCTGATATTGGCAATCAACTGCGCCATGGCCTTCAATTCGTGAGTGCTAACCGAGCTTTGGTTGCCGTCTGCAATGAAACGCAGGCTGTTCGTACCAATCGGCAACGAGGCTACGGTATTATCAATCGCACTCGAGCTGTCCTGAGAGTCGGTCAAGGGAATCGACCCTGCCGAGGTCACAGAATAGTCCCAACCATTTGCCACCATATCGGCGTCTGACTTCAACGGAAACAAGAACAAACTGACGGCAGTCAAAACACAAGCTGTTCTCAAAAATTTGCAAACCATTAACGGCTCCCAGTCGCAGTTCAACAGAAAAACAGATTCCCTTCATGTTAATCAACCTTACGGTTTGCACCACTATAAATCGGAAGACAGCGGTTGTAATGGTCGCTCGCGGCGGTTTGTAAGTATTTTCCGGAAAGAAACACGCAAAACGAGGCGAACATTCAATATAGAAATCGCCGCATCGAACGCGGATACGAGCCATATTTGTAGTGGGTGCGTTTATTCCGAACAGCATGGGGACCAATATGGCCGACCACAACTCAATCTCTGATGCGAATCAAGACGTGTCGTATTCCGACCAAAACGACCCGGCCACCATGGCCGTGGAAGTCGAAAAGGCAGTGCCAACCATGTTCGGCAAAACGCTGGGGCCTTATCGAATCCAACGGCAGATTGGCCGAGGTGCGATGGGTGCCGTTTACCAAGCGGAACACACCAAACTGCGTCGGACCGTGGCCATCAAGGTCCTGCCCAAGGAGTTTACCGATCAACCCGAACGGTTGGCTCGCTTCTATAAAGAGATGGAAGCCATTGGTCGCTTGGATCATCCGAATATTGTTCGTGCGTTTGACGCGGGCGAATTCGATGACGTGCACTATCTGGCCATGGAATTGGTTCCGGGGCGAGATGTCTTTGACGTGTTGCAGCAAGTGCGACGTTTTGACGTTGCCAGTGCATGTGAAGTGATTCGCCAAACCGCCTTGGCGTTACAGCACGTGAGCGACAACCATCTGGTGCATCGAGACATCAAGCCATCCAATCTGTTGTTGACATCGGACGGTATGATCAAATTGTTAGACTTGGGGATCGCTAGGCTAAACCGCGACTGCGAGGCGAAGGGAACGGCGACAGACGAAACCAGCATGGGAGCTTTGGTCGGAACGCCCGACTACATGGCACCAGAACAAATTGAACCCGTAGGCGAATTGGACATCCGCGCCGATGTATACAGCTTGGGCTGTACGCTCTACACGTTGCTATCGGGCCACCCGCCTTTCTTTGGCGAACAGTTTACGTCCAATTTTTCGAAATTGATGGCGCACGTCAAATCAACTCCGCCACCTGTGATCGACATCACCGACCACGTGCCCGCCAAGCTATCCCAATATATCGAATTGATGATGGCCAAAGATCGAGAGCAACGTCCGGCCACCGGTACCGAAATTGCCGAATTCCTAAGCCAATGGGCCAATCCGAATTCGCTGCACACCGTGTGTCAGAAACATGTCACCGGTGGTGCTCGGCAATCGGCGGTCACACCTTTCTCGCCATCCAAACAATCTAATTGGCGATTCGATCGGAAGCACAAATGGAGCTTGATTGGCATCTGCTTAGCCGTTGTCACCGTCTTTGGGCTCGGTCCGTTTGCTCGTCGAGCCAACATTTCGGAAAACGCCGATAACCAGACGATGCCGGTAGCGGCGCATTCGCCTCTTGCCGCCGATCAGGCGTCCAACGATTCGCTAAACCAAATAGCGTCTTCCACCCACGAAATTGCCGCCAATACTTCGGACGTGGCCAAATCAACTGCCAATATCGATCGAAACGCCGAACGCATGGCCGACACACTGGAAGGATTGCGAGACGCGTTTCGCATGGCCGCTCGCACTGGCGGCATTCTGGAAAACCCAGAATCCATGGGCGAATTCTATCACAACGCGCAAGTCTACCAACGCCAAGGGAATCAGGAAGCCGCGTTGCAAACCTACTTGGTGGTGTTTGAAAAAGGAGGCGACTTCTTGGACGTGCATCAGCGATTCCAAGAACTACTGCGCACTACGTCCAGCCATCTAGACTACGCGGCACTGCCGGGCGATTCCGGGAATCCGATTCGCCAATTCGCTGCCATTCTGTATCAGTCGCCCGAAACAGATCGAATGGTCGCGTTGCAGGAATTCGTCGCAAAGTTCCCGACATTTTCGCCGGCGTTTTTCGAATTGAGTCGGCTGTACTCCGCGGATCAACTGGGTCAGCAAGCGCTGGCGGATAAGGCGCGAGAAAAGGAATGGCTGGCTGAATTCCAGCAACAAATCCAAACTTCGCCGCTATCCGAATACTTTCTGGATCCCGCCGCCGCAACGCCCATGATGGAAGACGCCCAAAATCGTTGGGTCCGACTGCAGACTATTGCGGATCAAACGTTTACTTCGCCAGTGAACGTCAGTAGCCGCAAGGCGTTGGGCGGATATGCCTATACGATTAGCATTGCCGAACCGGCTCGAGAAATCTCGTATCGCACATCACCGGACGCGCCGTTCGAATCGACCGGATTCGCCAGCGCCGTCGATCCGGCGACGGGCAGTGTCGCTCCGAATACACTGGTCGTGTTGCAGGCATGGGAACGTCAATTCGAAGTCAAGTATCAGGATGTTCGAGGCAATTGG
>JAGQOZ010000494.1 GCA_020426955.1 Planctomycetales bacterium | reverse complement strand
CGTGTGCGGTGGCCAAGTCTTGCTGCAACCGCAGTTCCAATCGTTCCAGTTGTTGCTGAGCCGCCGTTAACTGAGAACACGCACTGCCAATGTTGCCTTGGTTGCGATCCAGAATCGGCAGGGGCATGCCCGCTTGAATACCGGTCACCGTGTATTGAGTTGAATAATCATATTGCACACTCACGTTCGCCGTCACGTCGGGAATGACTTCCATACGCTGGCGATGGACTTCACTTCTAGCTCGCTGAATGTTGGCCATCGCTTTGGCAACTTCGGGACTGGCCTGCAAGAGCGCTGGTAACGCTTCGTCATAGGAAATGAAATGGACCACGTTGTCAATGTCGGCCGTCAACGGTTGTGCGGGGCCTGAATTTCGTATGCCGGCTACCGCGTTTAGCGATCGCCAATTGCGGTCCAGTTGCTGACGAGCCGAAAGGAGTTCCAATCGCATGCGGTCGGCGTCCAGACGCGTCTGCAAATAGTCTGCTTTGGGCGTTTCCCCGGATGCGAACAGACGCTGCGCCGAATCGGCCGCTTTGGTGCTGACTTCCAGCAAACGTTGCATGGTGTCAATTCGGGTCTGAGCGATGACCACGGCGATAAAGCGTCGACGAACGTCAGTCAACACGCGTTGTTGTTGGATAGCCAATTGTTGCGACGCAACTTCGACTTCACGAGCGGCCACGTCAATACGACTCCACCGCTTGCGTCTGGGAGTCACCGTTTGCTGGACGTAAAAACCTTGTTGCCCTGCTTGGCCTTCATTGCCGACTTCGGAAGCCGTATATCCAGCGCTCGGGTTGTTTCGCAGGCGGGCTTGGTAGCAACGCCATTTGGCGGCTTCCAAATTCGCAGCCGCTTCGGCCACGGCCGGGTTGCTGGCCAGCGCCGTTTGTTCATAGTATTCGACTGACAACACGTTGGCACTCAATTCCACTTGCGCTAACGTGCCATTCGCGTCCGTGGCGAACGGTTCGATCGGCTCCATCCGCATCGGTTCGGCCGGACTTTGATCTAGCGAATCGACCAACGGCCGAGGTTCCGGTGGAAGTCGCGACGGTGCTTCCAAGGAATCTGCCACTTGAGCGATGATCGGCGTCGTCATCAGCAAGGACGCAGCAGCGGTAATCCGCCAAGATTGTTTTTTGAACATAGAACCGATACTCAACGCAAATCAAAATTTCAGGCTTGCCAGATGTGCCGAATGCAAGCCAAGGAGGTGTGATACTAATCGTATCGGTTGAGAGAATTCGCTGGATGGGAACAATCGCTGACGTAGCGGTCAGAGAAGCTGGGTTGTTGTTATTGCTGCTAGCGAATTGAATTCGGCCAATAATTACCGTTGATTGCGAAACTGCATCGCTCGCTGCAAATCACGTTTCGTGTCGGCCTTCTTGATTGATTCTCGTTTATCGTGCAGCTTCTTACCTCGGCACAATCCCAGCAACAATTTTGCTCGACCATCCTTGAAATACATTTTCAGCGGTACCAGCGTCAGACCTTTTTCGTGTGCTTGCATGGCGAACTTGGCGACTTCGCGGCGATGCATCAGTAGTTTCCGCGGACGTTTGGGTTGATGGTTCATGAAGCTGGCCTCAAAGTACTCCGGAATATCCGCGCCGACTAACCAGACTTCGCCATTGCGAACTCGGCCATATGCTTCTTCCAATGAAACCTGACTGTTTCGCAAGCTTTTGACTTCGCTGCCGGTGAGCACCATTCCGCATTCCAGCGAATCTAAGATCTCGTATTTGTGACGAGCCTTCCGGTTTTCGGCAATCGTTTTCTGATTGGCGTCTTGGGCGGGTGCTTTCTTCTTCTTGCTTTTCTTGGCCATGCGATTGCTGCTCGAACTACCGAAGGGTGAACGGGGAAAACCGGACAGACCGCTGATTATAGCCGAGGTTCACGGTGACTCGAATGGCCTTGCTCAGGCGCCGCCTGTCCTTACCGTAAGCTTACCCTGCGGCGCCCACAATGGACGCCAATCCTTGTCGGTAAGACGGGTATTGAAACGAAACGTGAAATTCGCCGACCAGTTTTTGGTTCGAACAGCGTTTGTTCGAATCCGCTCGCCGCCGCCGATTCGAATCGTCAGACGGTTGGATAAACTGAACATTTCGTTCCAGCAATCGACCAACTTCCAGATAAAATTCGCGACGCTCCACCGGTTGTCCGTCACTTACCAGAAAGGTCTGGCCATTCGGTTTCGAATGGGAGACGAGGTCCACAATGGTCGCGGCATCATCCACGTGAATCAGATTCAAATATCCGTGTTCTGCACAGGGGATCGGTTGTCCTTGGCGAACCAATTCGATATTGGGCACTCGCTGCGGTCCATAGATTCCGGCGAACCGCAGAATGGTACTTCGCTGGCGGAAACGATCGTCGTTTCGAATCAACTGTTCCGCCGCCAGGCACGCTTTGCCACCCGGACGTATTGGCAGACAGGCCGAAGTTTCGTCGACCCAACCTCCGTCGGATTGCGCATAGACGCCGGTCGAACTGACGTAAACAAAATGCTGGACGGAATCCGGCAGGCTCTTCAAAACGTTGGCCAACCCTTGGACGTAGACCTGATCCATCGACTTGCCGCTGGATCGGTCATAGCCCACCGCAAAGACCACTCGATCCACCTCTGGCAACTCTTGCAGCGAATCCGCCTCCGTCACGTCCAGGATCACCGGTTGGAGACCTGCCGACTTTATCAAGGAAATGTTTTCTTTTTTTCTCGTGGCGGCGTAAACGGTGTCGCTTTGTTTCAACCACCGTGTTGCGATTCGGCAACCTAAGTATCCATAGCCAAAGATAAAATCGCGCATGTTTCAATTTCTTAATTCGAAGGATCAAGTGGAGTGGCAAGTGAAAACGGTAGCCTCATTTCCGGGAATTTCGCTCGTTTGGAACCGTCAGAATCTGTCTAGTTTCACACGCGTCAAGGAAAGCGAGCTTCGCTTCGGCATGTAAGTAGCGGACAACGTGGGAGAACTCGTTTATGATATAGGCTCTCGCCCCATAACGTTGGTCGTCGAAGGAAGTTGGATATGGCGAAAATTTCAGTTTTCGTTTTCTCAGTCTTGGTCATGTTCGCACTGGGTGCTGCTCCCAGTTTTGGCCAAGAACAGCGTTCTACCACCAAGTTGGCCAACGTGCTTTCTGGCCGAGCGCCATCGAATGCCAATGAACTGCTGGCGATGCAGGAACACATTCGATCCATTTCTGAACGTTTGGTCCAAAGTACCGTTGCGATTCAAGTGGGTCGAGCCAACGGGAGTGGCGTGATTATCAGCAAGACCGGTTACATTTTGACCGCAGCCCACGTTGCCGGCACACCCAACGAAGAAGCCGTGATTTATTTGGCAGACGGCCGCCGAGTATTCGGTAAGACGTTGGGCATGAACGAAATGCTGGACGCCGGGCTGGTCAAGATTGATACGCCTGGTGAATGGCCGTTTGCCGAATTAGGGAAATCCTCCAATGTCGAAGAAGGTTTTTGGTGTTTAGCCACGGGGCATCCGGGCGGCTACGATTCTCAGCGAAAACCGGTCCTTCGCATGGGCCGAGTGCTGAAGGCGGAAGATTCGGCCATCTTGACCGACTGCACGTTGGTTGGTGGCGATTCGGGCGGACCGTTATTCGACTTAAATGGTCGAGTGATCGGGGTGCATAGTCGCATTGGCAAGAACTTGACCGTGAATGTTCACGTGCCGGTGGATAGTTATCGCGAAGCTTGGGACCGCTTGGTGAAAGGAGACGCGTGGGATCTGATGCGTCAGCCCAGCTTTAGCTGGATTGGTGTCAAAGGCGCATCACCAGCCGAAGCCGGTGTTCAAATTGGCGAAGTCGTTGTCGGCTCGCCCGCTCAAGACGCGGGTCTGCAGCCAGGCGATCAAATACTGTCGTTTGCCGGAAACTCTATCAGTCAATTCGATCAACTTAAAGAATTGGTTCGCGATCACAAACCGGGCGAAACGGTTCGCTTGGAAGTGAAACGAGGCGGCGAATTTGTGCGAATGTCGCTTCGCATCGGATCGACGGCGGAACGAACAACACAGAAGCGTTAGGTATTAGTAGGCCGCGTTGGCAATTTCAGTTTTCCCAAGGAATTAACATTGATGAAGCCTGGATTTGTAAAGCGAGCTGTTCGGATTGTGGGACTGTTGGGATTTGTGGCAGTCTGTTTGATTCGCAATCCGTCAGTGGACGACTTGGAAAGTATTTCGCAATTGGTTCGCGAACCATCAGGCGTCCAAACTCGCAATGACGCTCAACTGCTGAGCGGCTGGCTGGATCAAGTGGAAAACAGCTGGGAAGTCGGCAAGAACCATGATCACGTGAAGTCGGCTTTCGAATCGGTCATTTCACAGGCTCGCATTTCTACCGTTCGCATTTTCCAAGGCGACCGCCAAATTGCCATGGGAACCATCGTCGACCGCGACGGAATCATTTTGACCAAAGCCAGCGAAGTGGAAGGCAAATCACTGATCTGCCAATTCCATGACGGTAGCAAACGACGAGCGAAAGTGATGGAGGCAGATCGAAATACCGATTTGGCCTTGCTGCGAGTTCGCGCCAGCAATTTGGTTCCGGTCAAATGGGACGCCAGTGGCGAATTGAGCTTGGGCAGCATTCTGGCGACTCCCG
>JAGQOZ010000493.1 GCA_020426955.1 Planctomycetales bacterium | reverse complement strand
CAATCAACCCCGGCAGAATGACCAAACCCGGAGTCGGAATGACTTGCGCGTCTTCAGGAATGGTGATATCTTGCTGCGGCCCCACTTGGACAATCCGATTACCTTGCACCACAATCGTGCCGCTCTCAATGGTTCCTGCCGGCCCCATGGTGACAATCTTGCCTCCCACCAAAGCGATAGTCGTGTCCGGCTTGGCATGGGCGAATGCAAATCCGATCTCTTGTGAAACCGGTTTCTTCGCGGCAGCCGATTCTGATTCGTCCCGATGTTCCGAATGCGAATTCTCACTCAAGAACGCAAAGGCGTCAGTCAACGGCAAAGAAAAGAGTTCGCTGCCCAGCGCCCAATGAATGGTTCGACTATCTCCCGAAAAGTGAATCCAATCGCCTGCTTCTTCACTAACTTTTGCCACGGGCAGTGCGGACGAACCAGGTCCAACTTGCACGGTTTGTCCTGTTTGAATAAATGGAGTCACATAGACGTGAAATCGTTCAATGAACGCAATCCATTGGCCATCCGGAGACAGGCGAAAATTGGTGGCCCAAGTGCTTTCGTAATGTTGACGTTCCTCTTGCCCATCAATACCGATTGAATACAGTCCCAAGTTGTCCGCGTCCTTGTTCGAATTCGATCGTTCAAAATAAATTCGATCTGACGCATCCGCAAACTGCGGCGAAGACGCTCCGCTGACCAACTTTTTGATGGCATCCCCTTTGACCGAAGCGACATACAATCCGGTTTCTCGAGCGTAAAGTGGCGACGTAATATAGCCGCCTCGCGCTTTGACAAACGCCACGTGTTGGCCATCCGGCGAAAACGTCGGTTCGATATAGTGGCCCGGCGAATCCGTGACTTTCCAACTCTGCTGGTCCCCGCCCGCGTTGGCCGAAGCAATGCGCACGCTGCCCAAATTCTTATCGTTCCACGTTGTGTAGACGACATATTTTCCGTCGCGAGAAAACTGCGGAAAGAATTCAAAGTGATCGGTTTGAGCCGTAAGTCGTTGAACTTCTCCCGTTGCTAAATCTCGAACGTAGATGTATCCCAGCGATTGAAACACAACCTTCGATCCGTCGGGCGAAGTTTGTACCCAGCGAAGCATCTTGGTATGACATTCATCTGGAGCGACTTCGATCGGAAAGCGAACCGCGCTGGCCACTTTACGGATGTCTCGGATATGAAACGGAATGTCGTGCCCTTCGCCCGAATCGACATTAATCCGGCGAATTTTTCCTTTGCCATAAATGACAATACTTTGTCCGTCCGGCATCCAAGCAAAACCAGGATAGACGCCGTGTATGGCCCACGCTTCTTGCATGTCTCGTTCCAGCGGACCGTACACAGGCCGAATAGCACCTGAATCACAATCCATCACATGCAGCACAGAATTGGCGCCGATTCTTCGGACAAAGGCAATCTGTTTTCCATCCGGCGAAGGCGTCGGACGACAAGCTCCACCCGGCCCCGTGATGTAGTTTTCGATTTCGCCGGTCGTTCGATCATAACGTTTGACAACGTAGATTTCTTGGTTCGAATCTTTGTCGTATTCAAACGTGCTGCCCGAAGTGTCGTCTTGTGAAAAGTAAACATAGCGACCATCCGGCGAAAAGACTGGTTCGTTCACGTCCTTCTGGTCGGTGGGGCGAAAAGTTAATTGCAGGCCGGTCATTGCCTTCGCATCTGCCGCCGCACGATGATACATCCAAATTTCACCAGCACCTAAAGAGCGACGACTGGTGAAGTGTTTCCGAGCGACAATATATTGTCCGTCCGGTGACCACGCGGGATTGTTGAGCAAGCGATACGTTTCGTTCGTGATTTGTCGAACCTGCGAACCGTCACTGCGAATGATCCAAATGTTGTCGCCCGCCTTGTCGCTGCTGCCGGTACGATCACTTGTGAAAGCAATCCACTGGCCGTCAGGGCTGAAACGAGGCTGCATGTCCCACGCCATCCCGCTGGTTAACTTCCTTGGTTCCGCAGGCTGATCGGTCACTTCGACCGGCATCAGATACAAGTCGCCCAACAGATCAAAGACAATTTGTTGTCCGTCTGGGCTGATGTCTAGGTTGATCCAGGTACCTTCAGTGACGTCGATCGTCTGATCGGTTAATTCGCCCGAAGGCTGTTCAATGTTCCAAACCTTGGACTTGTCGGCTGGTTCGTCCGACGCCGTTTCGTCGGCAAGTGTCGTGTTGAAAGACACTGCTACCAACAACATGTGAAAAAAGTACAAGACGCGGCGATTAAGGTAATTCGTTTTCATGCGAAAGTATGGCTCAATCCATCAGGGCGTAGTCGTTGAAAAAGGTCGAAACAGGGGTTCATCGGGTTGTAACGGTTTGTCTAGTTGTGTTGCGTCCAGCATAATGGGAGCCATCGGCGGTGCCTACTGCGGCAAGCTAGGTTTTCAAGTCGCTTCGCTTCCTGTCAAAGCGAAGTGCGGAACTTGGCAACGATGCCGACCGATTCGTCACTTGATTTGCAAACCACAGAAAGTCGACATGCCTTTGATTCCTTCACTGCGACCGACGTTTTTCGCATTCTTATTCGCGTTTTTCACGTTCACACCACTGATGATGGCCGACGAAACATCGGATGAACCAGCCGAAGAAGATTCGCCACTACTGACCATCGAGCGCATCTACCAAGACCACGAATTTGATGCGGAAGGTTATGCGGCTGAATGGTCTGACGATTCGCAAGCGTTAGAACGTTGGCAGGCGAACGAAGACCGTCCCAAGTATGACGACTTGGTTCGCATCGACGTGGAAACCGGCAAAGAAACTATCCTGGTGCCAGGCTACCACTTAAAACCTTCCGCCGAATCGGCCGCCTTGTCCGTCCAGGGACATCAGTGGTCGGCCGACCGTTCCAAGTTGTTGATTTACACTAATTCGCAACGAGTCTGGCGGCAGAGAACTCGAGGTGACTACTGGGTGTTGGATGTCACCAATTGGGAACTTCGCCAAATTGGAAAATCGTTTCCAGAAGCGTCTTTGATGTTTGCTAAGTTTTCGCCCGATGGGCAGCGAATTGCCTATGTAGCGAACCGAAACATTTACGTAGAAGACCTGTTGGACGGCCGTATCGAACCAGTCACTGAAACACTTTCGGGCGACATCATCAATGGCACGTTTGATTGGGTATATGAAGAAGAGCTAAGTTTGCGAGACGGTTTTCGGTGGAGTCCCGACGGTCGAAAGATTGCGTTCTGGCAAGTGGACACTTCGGGCGTAGCCAAGTTCACCATGATCAACAACACCGATGCGTTTTATCCGCAAGTGCAAACGTTTGCGTATCCCAAAACCGGACAACGCAATTCGGCTTGCCGGTTAGGCGTGGTTGAACTCGCTTCCAAGCAAACGGTCTGGCTGCCACTGCCTGGTGATAATCGCAATCACTATGTCGCTCGCATGGATTGGATCCCGGACAATTCGCAACAGATTCTAGTACAACAACTCAACCGCCTCCAAAACACAAATCGTGTTTTCCTGTGTGACGTGAAGACATTGGAAACTGGCGCTTCTGCTCGAACTTGGTTTGTCGAAACCGATGACGCCTGGGTGGATGTGCAAGACGAATCGTTTTGGTTTGACAACCATCAGCAGATGACGTGGGTCAGTGAACGAGACGGTTGGCGGCACGTCTACGCGGCGGCACGAGACAGCGGTCAGCTGCGCCGCATCACGGACAGTGCGTTTGACGTAACGGAACTACTGGCAATAGACGAAGCGACCGATTCGATTTTGTTTTTGGCGTCGCCCGACAACGCCACGCAAGCGTATTTGTATCGCATGTCGACAAACGGAGGCACCGCCCAGCGACTCACTCCGACGGATCAACCTGGTTCGCACCGCTACCAAATTTCGCCCGATGCAAAATTCGCAATTCACTCCTATTCGTCCTTCGCCGTTCCTCCCATCATCGAATTGGTTCGCTTGACCGATCATAGTGTGGTGCGCACACTCGAAGACAATCAAACTCTGAAAGACAAACTAGCCAAACTCGATTTGGGCCAAACCGAATTCTTGCACGTTCCCGTCGCCGACAATGTCACCTTAGATGGCTGGTGCATTTTGCCCACAAACTTGAACGCAACAACAAGCGAAACGGCTGAGAGCGAGCCGGCGGAGCCGGATGATAGCTCGCAAAAATTTCCGCTATTGGTCCACGTCTATGGCGAACCGGCTGGACAGACCGTACAGGATCGTTGGGGTGGCAGCGGATATTTGTGGCATCAATTGTTAGCGCAGCAAGGGGTGTGCGTGATGAGTTTTGATAACCGAGGCACACCGGCTGCTAAGGGGCGAACTTGGCGAAAACAGGTTTATCGCCGAGTTGGTATTCTAGCTCCCGAAGATCAGGCGACCGCCGTGCGAAACGTCTTGGCGAATCGACCTTATCTGGATCAAGATCGCGTGGGAGTGTGGGGCTGGAGCGGCGGCGGATCAATGACGCTGAACGCCATGTTTAAATATCCCGATCTGTACCACGCCGGGATTTCCATTGCGCCGGTTCCCAACCAACGCCACTACGATACCATCTATCAAGAAAGGTACATGGGCTTGCCCAGCGATAATTCGGACGGCTATCGAAACGGTTCGCCCATTCACTTCGCCAACCAACTGCAAGGCAAACTAC
>JAGQOZ010000492.1 GCA_020426955.1 Planctomycetales bacterium | reverse complement strand
TTATTGCCAAACGAGACGAATAGGTTCGAACCAGAACCCAGTTCGCCCCAAACATACACAAGCCAGCCACACTCCTTTCTTGGAAAAGCTCGCGACCTGACCGTCGTGGGCTTTTTTCGTTTTGCCCCAGTCTTTCCTTTCGCAAATCATTCACCATATAGTGAATACATGGATCTATTTTGATCGCTTACGGTCTCCGAAAGGAAAACGGCGAAATGAAAGCAGATCGCTCACCTATCGACTCCGCGACCAAGCTTCCGCCTCCAACAAACAATCGCCTGTCCGATGGATCTATCCTGGGTGGATGGTGGCACCGCGAAGCAGATCGCATTGTTTGTGACTTGTGCCCTCGAGCTTGCAGCATGAAGCCGGGCGATCGAGGCTTCTGTTTTGTGCGTGAAAATCGCGATGGCCAAATGGTATTGTCCACCTACGGCAAAAGCACCGGATTCTGTGTCGATCCCATCGAAAAGAAGCCGCTGAACCACTTCTATCCGGGCACCAGCGTACTGTCATTCGGCACCGCCGGTTGCAATCTAGCTTGTAAGTTTTGCCAAAACTGGTCCATTTCTAAATCTCGCGAAGTAGAACGACTCTCCGAACACGCTTCGCCCATGACCATCGCCTCGGCTGCCCAACAGCTGGGTTGCCACAGTGTGGCCTACACCTACAACGACCCGATTATCTGGGCTGAATACGCCATCGATACCGCCAACGAATGCCGCCAGCTGGGCATCAAGAACGTAGCAGTTACGGCCGGCTATATTACTAAGGAAGCCAGATCCACTTTCTTTCACGCCATGGACGCGGCGAATGTAGACCTGAAGGCGTTTACGGAAGAATTTTACCAGCAGCTAACGCTATCTCATCTGCAGCCTATTTTGGACACGCTGGTATGGCTGAAGCAAGAAACGGAGGTCTGGTTTGAAATTACCAATTTGGTTATTCCCGCCGCCAACGATTCGCAAGACGAATTTGATCGCATGTGCGATTGGATTCTGGACAACCTGGGGCCTGACGTACCGCTGCACTTCACTGCGTTTCATCCTGATTTTCGTCTTCAGGATCGACACGCCACACCGTTGGAAACTCTGTTGCAGGCATATGACATTGCCACAAGTCGAGGGATCCGTCATGTTTATGTAGGAAATGTTAACGACGTGGCTCACCAAAGCACCTATTGTCCCCAGTGCAAACAACTTCTGATTGAGCGCAACTGGCATCAATTGGGACAATATCATTTGGAAGATAATCGCTGCCGATTCTGCCAATATCAGATTGCAGGCCATTTCCTTTCCCAGCCAGGCGATTGGGGGCGAAAGCGATTGCCTGTCCGTATTCAAGATTATGCTGCGTCGCCGCCGGTGTCCACAAATCAGCCTGCCGTGATCCAGCAACCGCCAGGAGACCAACACGTGTCCACCGAAGTCGACGTTACTCCGCCACAATTATCCGCATCTCAACACCAGGCCATTGTGACCGCCGCCAGCGAATTGGTGACTTGCGCTGTCTTGAATCAACCAGCTCGTTTGTCGGATACCACCATCGGCGGCGCCGCGTCCATTCCAATCTTGGGTTGCTTTGTGTCCATTAAACGCAAAGGCAATCTCCGCGGCTGCTGTGGATTTTTAGGACAGAAGGCTACTATCAAGGACGGCATGGAGTATTCGGCGGCCAAGTCTGCCACGGGAGACGTCCGTATGCCTCGAGTTTCCCCCAGCGAACTGGCTCATCTGGAATTTGAAGTCTGGCTGCTGTTTGGGCAAGAAGAAGTGTTCGAACAAGGAGCCGCTCGCATCAACGCCGTCACCATTGGCAAGCATGGTTTGCGAATTCAAAAAGGCAACCAAGCCGGATTGTTACTGCCCGGCGTCGCGACCGATTTGGGCCTGAATTCAGAACAGTTTTTGGACCAAGTTTGTATCAAGGCTGGTTTGCCGCCATCGGCTTGGCGAGATGCCGACACCAAGTTGATTCGCTTTCAAGGCCTGGCCGTCGAAGGTGATTTTGATGCGACCGTTTTGGATCAGGTTCGCACCGTACCGGCGTCGGTGATTGCCACCAGCGAATTGCCTTTGCTGGTCCAATTCTGTCGTGACAACATAGTGGCAGTCTTAACTGGCGCCACGCCATCCTACTACGCGTTTGGATGTTCGGACGGAGCGGTGCATGGCATTGCGTTGCGAACGCAAGTGGCCGGTCGTCCCGACCCGATTCAAATGGCTCAGTTCAACACAAACAAGCCGTTTCCGCTGCAATCCACCTTGTTTCAAGCCGCTCAATCCAGCGGGCAAGTTCTGCACCAAGAAGGCATGCGCGGCGTCACTGCCGCTCAGCTGAATGTGGAACTGGCCGTACTATCAGACCCGGCCTTGCACGGGTCATCGCTGCAACCTGATTTGGCGGGGTTTGATGCACAGCAGCGAGCCATCTTGGTGCAGCAAGGATCGCATTCGGCTTTGCTGATGGACGGTAACACTACGGCCGAAGCGTTGTTGGACGAAGCGATTGCGGCGGCCAAAATTGATCCGGAAACACATGCTTCGGTCGTCAGTTTTCAGATCCAATCGAATGCCACGTCTTGGCGAGTTCTAAATGTTCCCAAGCCGCAAACCGGTCCGGCCGTGCGTTCGCCCGCCGTCGCTGGAACGTTCTATCCAGGGCGGCCGGATGACATGCAACAAGCCTTGGATGAATTGATTCCAACGACCAACGTGGCGCAAGAAAAAGTTTCAGCCGTGATGTTGCCGCATGCCGGCTGGCGATTTTCTGGTCGATTAGCGGCGGATGTCTTGCGCCGCATTGAAATCCCGGAAAACGTAATCATCATCGGTCCGAAACACACGGCTATGGGAGTGGATTGGGCGGTGGCGCCCCATCGGGCTTGGGCGCTACCTGGGCTGGAAATCGCTTCCAATGTGGAACTGGCCAAAGCGTTGTGCCAAGCAATTCCCGATCTGGAATTGGATGCGTTGGCTCATCAGCGAGAACACGGAATTGAAGTGGAACTCCCCATTCTTCATCGTTTTGCGCCGCACGCCAAAGTTGTCGGAATTGCCATTGGCGCCGGCAGCCTACAACGCTGTCAGGAATTTGGTACAGGACTGGCGGCCGTGCTGCAGGACCAATGGGAAAAGACGCTGTTGATTATTTCCAGCGACATGAACCACTACGCTACGGACCAGGAGAATCGTCGCTTGGACGAATTGGCGATCGCCGCCATCGAAACGTTGGATCCTGAACGCGTCTTCCAAACGGTGCGAACCAATCACATCAGCATGTGCGGCGTATTGCCAGCGGTCATGGTGATGCACGCGTTGAAGCAATTGGGAAAGCTGCATTCGGTCCAGCGAATGGGCTATGCCACCAGTGCCGACGTGACTGGCGATACCAGCCGAGTGGTTGGTTACGCCGGACTGCTGTTTCGTTAGAATTTGGCGAACTCATTTATTTTGATTTGCCAACGGAAAGAAAAATCGTGAGCCATTTGTGGTCGTCGCACCAAGTTACCGCCAAGCAGCCGAATTCGCGAATGTGTTTTATCTGTGGTCTGCAAAACGACAAAGGCATGCAGGCCGAATTCTATGAAGTCGATTCGAATCAAGTCATCGGCGTGTTTCACGCCAGTGAACACTTTCAAGGCTATCCCGGTCGGTTACACGGCGGCATGGCGTCGGCTTTGCTGGACGAATGTGTGGGACGAGCTATCCGGTTGACACACGGCGATACCATGTGGGGCGTTACCATTGATCTGAACGTCAAGTTTCGCAAGCCGGTGACGCTCAATGAACCGCTGTTGGTAGTCGGTCGCATTGCGGAAGAAAAGAGACGCCGCTTCCACGGCACTGGTGAGATTCTGTTGCCCAACGGAACGGTGGCAGTGGAAGCAAACGGCACGTACCTTAAAATGCCCATCAAAGATATCGCGGGATTCGATCCGCAGCATGAAGCCTGGGAAGTCATCCCTAAACATGAAGATCCCACGGAAATTCGCTTGCCGCAGCGATCATTCAACTAGGCGAATGCATCGCGCCGAGTGCCGCGTCTGGTTACATTCGCGAACGCAGAATCACCGCCTTGTGATCATCGATAGCACCCAGCTGGACCTTAAACCGAGGTTCATCGTCCACAAGCAACGACACCAAGCTGTTGGCCGGCGTGTCCGAAATCAACACGTCTCCTTCCGCCAATTCCGATAGTTGTTCCGGCATCATGGCTGCCGTACCCGCCACAATGTTGACGTCAACGTAGACCTCCTTGGGTAACGTCGAAGTGGACGAAATCGCTTCATCCGCCACTCGATCAATCACCTTGCGCAACGAACGCAGCGGCACGCAGATGGTTAGCGGTCCCATGATGTTGGCCACTTTAACATCAAACACCAAGCTGACGACCGCTTCAAAAGGCGGAATAATACGAGCTCGACTGGCCTGCGATTCGATTCGATCAATGGATAGGTTTACGGCTAACACGTGCTCCCAGGCATCGTGGAGTTCGTCAATCAAAAAGCCAACGATTCGCCGAGCGATCTTTTTTTCCATTTCGGTCAAGACGCGTGTCGGTTGGATGAACGTGTGTTGGCCGTTACCACCCGGGACCATATCCAACATGGTGTAAAAGACGTCCAAGCCAAGGTCCAGTGCCATTG
>JAGQOZ010000491.1 GCA_020426955.1 Planctomycetales bacterium | reverse complement strand
GGCTTTTGCGAATCCAACTTTAGCATGAGGTTCTTGTTGGAATATCCGCCGATGTACAGATATTCGCCAAAATGAATCGGGCTCATGATGATGGAACCGTTAGACGCTTCGTAGGGAACCGACCAGTATTCTTCACCCGTGTCGGGATTGACGGAAGAAATGGCGTCGGGCCGAGGCAGAATCAATTGGCGAACGCCCGCGTAATCAATGATCGTCGGCGGCGAATAACCTTGTTCCGGAGCAGTCAAATTACGCCACAGCTCCTTGCCGGTCTTTTTGTCGAACGCCACCGCATGAGATCCTTCGCCACCGACCGTGCAGATCAGCTTATTGCCATCGATCAAAGGATGTGCCGCGTAACCCCACAGCGCCGCTTTGGTGTTGTATTCGGTCTTCAAATCCTTGGACCAGACCACTTCGCCGTTTGTCAAATTGAAACAGAATAGGTTGCCTTCCGCACCTAGCGTGAAGACCAAGTTTTCGTCGATGACGGGTGTGCAACGAGGCCCGCTGGGATACGAGATCGCGTACTTGACCGGGTACTCGTGCGTCCATTGGATCTTGCCTGTCTGTTCATCCAAACAATGGATGCGTTCCACTCCCGTGAATTCTTTGCGTTCAAAGTTGGCCACCTTGACGTTATCCGCCGTCACATAGTCCGTGATGACTACCTTGCCTTGATCCACTGCAGGACCGGAATAACCGCCGTCAATATTCGTGCGCCACAAGACGGTCGGCCCGCCTTCCGGGAATCTGTCCAAGATTCCTACTTCGCGCCAAACGTTGTCACGTTGCGGACCCATCCAGTGCGGCCAAGAATCGGCCAGCGCCGTTGCCGAGATGACGCTTCCTAAAATCACAACACCAAAAGCAAACTTCATTTCGATGACTCCCATTGGAAAAGCGAACTGACGGGCCCGCATCCCGTACGAATTCAGACGAACCAATTTTCATAACGTTTCTACCGCCATAGTTATAGGCGTTTTTGGCACGAATGCGAATTCCCGCACGCATCCACTGATTCACGAATTTCCGTGAAGCTAAAGTGCTAGCATCAATGAAAAAATGTTTTGCACGAATTTGTCCGCCCAGAGACATAGACTGTTTGCAAGTCGACGGGTGTTGTTATAATCCGCCCTACCGTCCAACCAGGTTGTGGATTGCTTGACAGTCCCGTGAACGGATCAAGGAACGATCCACACTTTGGATTTGGAACGATGTCGCATTGATGTTTTTGACTTGGAAACTTGTTTGGGAGGGACCCCGCCATGGCAACTCGTATTCCTCTAATTCGGTCGGACGAACAGAATCGCAACATGCAAGAGCGATTGGACATGAGCACGGCTGAAATCGGCCTGACCGTCCGTACGACCAATTGCTTGGAAGAAAAAGGAATTTTCACAGTGCATGATCTGCTGAACTGCACTCGAGAAGACTTGCTCAGCATTTCCAACTTTGGTGAAAAGACGCTGGAGGAAGTTTATCATTCGCTGGAAACGATTGGCTTCTTTCGGAAGAACGTTCGTCCCAAATAAGTTTGCTTGAGCGGACATTTTTGGAACCACAGAACACTGGCCGGTTCGAAGCATTTCGTTTCGAACCGGCTTTTTCGTGGCATCAGCCATTCCACGTACTTCGATTCGAACACAATTGGGGCTCGCGTTGCGTTCTGTTTTTCGGCAGAATGTGACTTCGTTTCTTCGAATTGCCGGTTGCTATTTTCCAAAGATCCAAGATGAACGCGAACGTATTTAAAGGCTGCATTCCAGCCGTCATGACTCCTTGTACGGCCGACCGCCAGCCCGATTTTGATGCGCTGGTTCAGAAAGCGAAACAGCTGATGGACGCCGGCATGAACGCGGTGGTCTATTGCGGTTCCATGGGAGATTGGCCGCTGCTGACCGACGCTCAGCGTCAAGAAGGAGTTCGCCGCTTGGCCGAAGCGGGCATTCCGGTGATTGTCGGCACCGGCGCGCAAAATCCGAAAATCGCCGCCGCCCACGCTGCTCACGCACAACATGTTGGCGCGAAGGGGCTAATGGTGATTCCTCGAGTGCTTTCACGAGGTACATCGCCGGCGGCACAGCGAGCTCACTTTGCGGGCGTGCTGAGCGCCGCGCCCAATCTGCCGGCCGTGATCTACAACAGTCCTTACTACGGTTTTGAAACCAAAGCCGATTTGTTTTTTGATCTGCGATCGGAATTTTCCAGCTTGGTTGGTTTCAAAGAATTTGGCGGAGCGGACGCGCTCAGCTATGCGGCCGAACACATCACGCACGCGTGTGATGAAGTGGTATTGATGGTTGGAGTAGACACGCAAGTCTTTCACGGATTCCTCCATTGCGGCGCCGTTGGTGCCATTACCGGAATTGGAAACTGTATTCCTAGCCACGTACTCCACTTTGTAGCGTTATGCCGAAAAGCACAGCAGGGCGATTCGCAGGCGCGAATCTACGCGCAGCAACTGGACGAAGCATTGGCCGTTTTGTCGACGTTTGACGAAGGCCCAGATCTGGTGCTGTACTACAAGTATCTTTGTGTTCTCCAGGGCGAATCGTACTATCAGCTCCATTTCAACGAATCCGACCAGCTCAGCCCCAGCCAGCAGAAATTCGCGGAAGATCAGTTTCGCTTGTTCCTGACGTGGTGGGATAGTTGGCCTGGCAAAGACTACGGCAAATAACTCGGCACGCGTTGACAGTTTCGTCAAAACCGCCGTAGAATTTGCGTTCGTTTTTCTTCGGGCAATCGTGGGACAGCTCGGATCTTGGACAGTCGCGGTTCGTAACTCGGCGGTGCGAAATCAAGATCGACCGTTGTCCCGATTGTCTTGGCATGATCGCGCGAAACGCGTTGGATTCGGTTGAAAAAAAAATGGCGAAAGCAACGTACAAAAGTGCCGGAGTCGATTTGGACGTCTATCAGCAGTCGATGGCGCGATTGCCGAATTTAATGGCTCGCACCTTTTCGCCTCGCACCATGCGACTCGATGGCGGCTTCGCGGGCTTGTTCCAATTGGATTTTTCCAGTTCGTTGTTTCGCCGCAATTACCAAGACCCGGTGTTGGTGGCCTGCACAGACGGAGTGGGCACCAAACTGAAAGTGGCCACTCGGCTGGGAGTGCATCATACGGTGGGCATCGACTTGGTGGCGATGAGCGTTAACGATGCGATTTGCTGTGGCGCCGAACCGCTGTTTTTCTTGGACTACGTTGCTATGTCCAAGGACGATCCAGATCAACTGGAACAAATTGTCCAAGGCATCTCCGACGGTTGCGTCTTGGCGGATTGTTCGTTGTTGGGAGGTGAAACGGCCATCATGCCAGACATGTATGCCGACGGAGATTATGATCTGGCTGGCTTCTGTGTTGGCGTGGTCGAAAAGAAGCGTTTGGTAACTGGTGCAGCTATCACATCGGGCGATGTCGTCTTGGGCATTGCTTCCAGTGGCTTGCATTCCAACGGCTACAGCTTGGCGCGAAAAGTTGTCTTCGAAATCGCCAAACTCGACGCCAACGATCACGTGGACCAACTGGGTTGCACCGTTGGTCAAGCGTTACTGGAACCTACTCGAATCTATGTTTCGTGCTTGGCCAAGATTCACCATCATTACCAAAAGACCAACGTGCTGCATGGACTGGCGCACATCACGGGCGGCGGCTTGGCAGAAAACTTAGAACGCATTTTACCCAAAAATGTCGACGTGCAGGTCACGGCCGATTCGTGGCCCGTTCCGCCCGTCTTTTCTTGGCTACAGCAGGTGGGCGAAATCGAAGATGCGGAAATGCGCCGAGTGTTCAACATGGGCTTGGGCTTTGCCATTGTGACGAATCAACGTTTCGCTGCCACTATCACCAAGATTATCCAAGACTGTGGCTTTGAGTGTTTTCAAGTGGGACGCGTTACTGTCGGCACCGGCCGAGTGTTGGTGGTGTAGACGCATGCCTTTTCGTACTGGCCGACTCTGAGTGGTCGCAATTGCGCGAGTCGGCATTTCACCCTGGCATGGGTGAATCTGCCACCGCCGCTTGCCTTAATGCGGCTTGCGATTTCCTGGCAAATTTCGTCCCATTGTTCGATCAATAGCTGCAACAGCGTCAGCGAATCATTTGAACTATCATCGGTAGTACATTCCAATTGGCCGAAGCCACCGAACGGTAACATGACGCCGAATACCGGCGTTCCATCGTCACATTCAGCTTCAAAGATCTCGCCGAATTCGGAGCTAGTTCTGGGCAATTCTCTCTTCGGATTTGCATTCCCCAAACGGAAGACTCTCCCAATGGGACATGCGAGCGTCGATCATCTGTAGCATGGGCCCATGGCCCGTGTTAACCTCGTAGTATGGCCCGTGTTAACCTCGTACATGGGCCCAGGTTAGTATGGGCCGCTGCCCATACTAACCTACAAGACGCAGAATTCACGGGCCATGGGCCCATGCTCCACTTATGCTCCACTGCCGGTAGCCAGACACGAATTCGGTCATTACGCTAATACCACGAAACGTCCTCGATCCGCGGATAGCGCGTGTGCGGTGATTTGCATTCGGAAGCGATTCTTGTCATTCGTTGGCGGCGCGGCGGAACTTTGTAGCGATTTTGGAACGAACGAGAAACAAAGATGACAACCCCTTACGGAAAATTTCCGGACACTCG
>JAGQOZ010000490.1 GCA_020426955.1 Planctomycetales bacterium | reverse complement strand
GGTTTAGGGAGGCCAAGCAGGACACGGTGGCGACAACGTTTGAGAGGGTTCTTGCTTAGTAATCGGTGTTGACAAAAAAAGACGGTTTCATCACGATTCGCCGACAATTATTCTAAGTCGGTTGCCAATAAACGTCCAAAGATTTGGCGAGCCTGAATGGTATTCAACTCCCTTGAATTTATATTCTTTTTTGCCATCGTGTGTGGTACCTATTGGCTTTTACCACACCGATTGCAAAACCAGATGCTGTTGGTTGCTAGCTACGTCTTCTATGGTTTCTGGGATTGGCGGTTTTTGGGACTTATTGCCTTCTCGACAGTGGTCGACTATTCGGCAGGTCTCGGGATTGCTCGTTCGCACAACAAGCGGATAAGGCAGTATTGGCTCTGGACTAGCATCTGCACTAACTTAGGATTGCTCGGGTTCTTCAAATACTTCGGCTTCTTCGTAGAAAATGCGTTGAGACTGTCTGCCACTTTGGGCTTCGAGCTTGATTCTCGACTGCCGAGTATTCTGCTTCCGGTCGGGATCAGCTTTTACACGTTCCAAACGATGAGTTACACGATTGATATCTATCGTGGAAAACTGCAGCCAACTCGCAGCATTTTAGACTTTGCGTTATTCGTGGCGTTCTTTCCGCAGTTGGTAGCGGGGCCTATCGAGCGAGCGAGCGTTCTGTTGCCGCAACTAACTTTGCCTCGGCGTCTCGGTCGCCAGCAGTTGGAAGAAGGCAGTTGGCTAATCCTGACCGGGCTCTATTTGAAGTGCGTGTTGGCCGACAACCTGACGCCGTTTACGGAGGCTGTGTTTGGCAATCCCGAGCAAGCGTCAGGTTTTTCCATCATTGTTGGTATTTACGCCGCTGCATTCCAAATCTACGGCGATTTTGCCGGCTATTCCAGAATCGCAATTGGCGTGTCAAAGCTGCTGGGTATTGATCTGATGACGAACTTTGACCGCCCGTACCTGGCGGTCAATCCGAGCGATTTTTGGAGACGCTGGCACATTAGCCTTTCCACGTGGCTGCGAGATTATTTGTACATTCCGCTTGGCGGTAATCGTGGCGGAAATTTCCTAGTTTACCGAAATCTGATGATCACCATGTTGCTAGGTGGGCTCTGGCATGGCGCGGCGTGGAATTTCATTGCCTGGGGTGCGTTTCATGGAGCAATACTATGCTTGTGGCGATGGTGGGAGACGACGCGAAAAGCTCGAGTGCAAGGTGACGCTTCGCGCGTGATTACTGGCAAGGCGAGATTCGAAAATGCCACGCTCGGCGTGTCATGGATTCGAATTCTGGCATTCTTCCACGTTTCCTGCTTTGGATGGTTTTTGTTTTTTGTTACAGATCTTCGCGATGTTCCGGTGCTTCTTTCGAACTGCCTTTTCAGCTGGGAATGGAACGGCCGAATTGGCTTGTTGACCATCGCACTGTTTGCCGGCCCAGTGATCCTGTTCGAAGCAATCAGTAGTCGAGTAGATGCGGAGCATTTCATCTTGACAATGTCTCGGCCCATCAGGCTATGGGCGTACTCGAACTTAACCATGGCAATTTGTCTATGCGGAGCCGTGAACCAGAATGAGTTCATTTACTTCCAATTCTGACGACGATGTCATTCAGCTAAGAAAGTACGTCCCTAATGTCTTGGTTGTTGCCCTGACAATTGCGTTGTCGTTTTTTGTGCATGCCGGCGTCATAAGTGTGTTTCGACACGACGTTTCTCAAGCGTCGGTGGAAAAAAACATTGGATTTTCGACAAAGGCGAAAATATTGGCGGTTGGTGGATCACATACCATGTGTGCCATGCTACCCGAATTGTTTGACGACCCGCTGATCAATGCCAGTCATACGACGAACGATTACACGATGATCGAACGTACCGTGCGTCATTTCGTCAAACGCACCGATACCATAGCCACGGTTATTCTGGAACTGGACCCCGTCCTTCTAGCAATGGACGTTCTGGAATGCACGTCGGGTGGAGATGCTTTTCGCGAACTAGGCGTCGAAGGCGAAATGCCGATTGCACTTCGAGCCGAACGATGGATACATCGGCAACCGCTGTTTTCTAGGCCCAAACTTGTGCCTGTCGATTTCGTCACCCTACGCGAACGCAACCTGCAATGGAATCTAGAGACAAAACTCGCCAACATCGGGCCGCTCCGACAAGCCCCAGTTGAGAATGGCGGTTTGCTTCAATCGAGCAGTATCAATCGTGCCGTGTACCATCAGAGATTCTGGGAAAAATATGGTGACCGACGACAGTCGAATCATGAAGCATTATTGCGGACAATTCAGTTTCTTCACCAAAGCGAAAAAGATATCGTGCTGATGCTTCCTCCCGTTCATGCCGAATATTTGTCAAGTCGCAGTGAACTATCGCAACAATGGGTTGAACACGCTATTAAAGAAGCTCGTTCCCTCTGCGACGTACATATTTGGGATTTCAGAAGTCCCGACTGGCCGGAATGGCAGACGCACTGTTTTCATGACGCCGATCATGTCAGTGTGGCCGGTGCGAGAGTCCTTTCGCAACAAATCAATCATCGGAAGACTTTTTGAATCTAAAACGCCAGCCGTCAAAATGGCTTCACTTTACGCCGCGAAGTAGCCCGCTTGCATAGCCCCACAGCGTTGGATGATACCATTGGCGACTAAATCTGGCTGGCGAATCCGCTCGACGTAGCATTTTGCCAGCGGCAAGGTCCTCCAAAGCCAACTGGATTCCCGGTAATGAAATGGCCTGTTGCAGCAGAGGATACGTGCAAAAATTGTCTCGTCGATCAGGAACGGTCGTGGCAAACGAAATCGGCGTCCCTGTGTCGACGCCTTTGTCTACCAAATGAACGGTAGCACCAAATTGCCGGTGGTCCTGATTCCACAGAGCCCAATAGCCACCGTGGACGCCTCGGTACATTGGCGTAACACCAGCATGCGTATTGATAAATGGGGCGTCGGTGCATTCCAGCACGTGCGAACGAATGATTCGCGTTCCGTTTACTAAGACAACATCTGGAGCGAATTCCTTGATGTAACGTACCGTGTCAGACGAATTGACGTTCGTCACATAGCGAGTAGTATCGCTGGGGAGTTCTGATTCGTCTAGCGAATACTGGGACATGATTTCGGTAATTCGACGTCGAGAAATCGCTCGAAGAATAGGCAGTGCCAGTGTCATGAAAGCCAACTGGCCCAACGTTGTTACGATCCCTAGTCGTTTGAACCGAGATCGGATGAGCGACGTGCGTGGCACAGGGGATTCGATGATGGTCGTTACGATCGCATCAGGATGCGATGCCAGAATACGATTGACCAGAATCCTGGTTGATTTTCCTTGTCCGCCGAGTATCAAGATTCGCATCAAAAACATCCTCCATGGAAGACGAAACAAATCCGTAACTGTCTCGAAGAATCCGATAATGGTCCAAGATTACTTGTAAGGACTTAAGATTTTGAACCACATCACTGCCAAAATTATGTGGATGCCACCAAAGATGATAGCAATTGCCATGTGTTGCGGCGTGAGTCATGCCGCGCAGGATCGTCAAAATATGTGCTCGGTTAACCGAGGCGAGCTTTCCCGTATTAGGTCGAAGAAACCGGCTGGCAGGAAGGTTCATTAGCCCTACATTCCAGCGAGGCTTGAACGCTTGGTGACCAAAGACTCCCGTATGCGCATCAAACAGCCGCAGCGCGCGAACCCACTTGGTTTGCTTGCTTCCGCAACTTGGGCGATAAACAAAATGTTGCTGGTTTCCACGAAAACAGCAAATCCCCATGTCATGGCACACTTGAAGGCAAGCCGCATCATACTGGTTCCTCGGGAAAACGATGGATCGCAGCGAGATACCGCGTCGGTTTGCCACAGTCTGAGCAGCGACAATGTCGGACCGAAACGATTCGACACTAGCGCCGTCTTCCAAGCAGTAGTAGTGGGAAAAAGTATGTGTGCCAACATGTTGTCTGGGAGTCGACTGAATTTGGCGAACCAATGAAAGTCCGAAATAGTACGGATCGGATCGTTCAGTCTCGCCCACTTCGTCCAAATAGGCGTAGTTCGACAGGCTCCTGGTAGCATAGCGTGGCTGCCGGACTTGCGAACTGATGTCCAGCAATTCGTCCCTGCTTTCACACATCAGCATTCCGACGGTGGCCCAAGTTGCGCCGATTTCGTAACTGTGGAATAAGTCCAGCATTCGCGGTATCGCCTCGCGCACACCAAGCATGTTCTTGCCATACGAGGCTCTAGAGTGGTGATCTCGTAGGCCCCACAAGAGTTCGAAATCAAGCGATATGATGAAGTGAGACATGTGCGTTTCCCAGTTCTATTGAGAAAACAGACGACTTACGCTGCCAAAGAACCAGGTGATCTTCGAGATTCGATTGAATACGTCAATGCGAGAAAATCGTCGCCGGTCAACACCGCAGCTGGCAGTACAGCCTTTTTGTTTGCGTGTGATACGCCAGACGGATGGCAGATTCGCCAAATCTGTCGGTATCCCGCCATGTGTAGAAAAAAAACACACAAGACCAACCAATAATACACCTTCCACATGAGTCAGCAAACGCCTAATATGCCGACAAATCTGGTTTTCAGTATTACCGAAGGCCGATTAGTCAACGCTCTCCCGACCAATCCAGCCCAAAATCGGAATCTTGACAGGTGTCCGTGA
>JAGQOZ010000489.1 GCA_020426955.1 Planctomycetales bacterium | reverse complement strand
ATTTGGTCCGCTCGTTGGTCATACCCGTACATGAACATGTAATAATTCGTGCGACCTCGATTCTGATTCGGATTATGATTTTCCGTCCAAACTCGTAAAAATTCATGCGCCAAATCTAACGCTTTTTCAGGCTGAGATTGAGCGAAGGCTTCGATAAACGGAAAGGCCTTTTCTTCTTCGTTTACTTTTAGATAAAGCTGAGCGAAGATCATTTGAAACTTGGGTTGGATACTGGGGGACAGCAGCGCCAACCAATCGTCTGTCGGACGGTTTTCTAGCATGTCCGGAGTCTCAATGGGCGAACTTTGCCCCGACATGCGTCGCGAATTGTAGTCGTAGTCTTCCGAATAATAGTAATTGCCGTAGACGTCGCGACGCAGCATGGCGTTCATGGACGAAGTTTGCGCTTGTTGCTGAGTGTATTCGGCTTCTTTGAGCCAGTTCATGGCTAACAGATTCAATTGTGTTTGCCAGTCTTGGGCTAGTTCTGGCGCAGCCTGAATCAACGCGTCGACAGCCGTTTTTTGCAGCTGCAAGATCTTCAAACGATATTGTGCGTCGGTGGGACGAGTCTGCATGGCGGTGGCGGCGGTCGAACCGATTGTTCCCAGAATCTCTTTGCCTCGTTCCATGCGTTTGGTGAAGCTTTCGTCCAGCCAAGCTTGCCCCAGTTCTTCCGCAACCTTGGGTGCCAATTCGACCGCTCGCTTCAACGCTTCGTTCTTCTCTTCCGGGTCCACTTCGCCCGCCGCCAGAACCGCTTGTGTGGCCTCCCAAGCTTGGACCAGCAGTTCCTTTTTGTTTTCCTTTTGATAGGCGTCGTAAGCATAGCGAGCTAACAGGTTCAGACCTTCTCGGTCATTGCTCGCCACCGCTTCGTCGGCCGTGGGTAGAAAGCTGCCGGCATGTTGCGATTGGCCGGCCGCAAACAAAAGTTTGGCAGCCAGCCGTTTGTCGACCATGGGCGATGTGTCGGACGGTTGGTTTGTTTCTTCTTCGAACCGACGGACGAGCGATTCGACATCATGGCCGGCGTTGATCGATTGCCGAATGATTTGACCTAGGCGCATGACTTGCGCATCTTCCAGATTGTTCGGGCAGCAGCGCAAGAGTCCTTCGATGTCGCCGAGTGCAAAGAAATTGGTTTCTCGAAAACGAGCGCCCGGCCCTTGGCCTCGAGCGGCCATGGCGGCGGCTAAGATGGCCGGATCTACCAACGGCATTTGATCGGCTGTGGGCATCTGCGGCCCAGCTGGACCGGCCGCCAACGAAGTTAAAAGCTGGTTCAGCGCGGCGTCTTGTTCTTCCTGTTCCAGCGAATCCAAGAATGCTTTTACTTCGGCCCATTTGCCTAGCGTCACCGCTTCTTGAAACGCTTGCAAACTTTCCGTGAAGGCCTTCTTTTCCGCTTCGAATTCCGTTCGCAACTGAACAATTTCGGTCGGCAATTCGTCGGCAACCGGTGCGGTGCTGTCGTCGGCTGCTTCTGCCGCTTGTGCTTTGGCTTTGGCCTCCGCTTCCAAACGCTGCTTTTCCGCTTCTTTTTCTGCGGCTAATTTATCTGCGTCGGGAGTCGACCAGACTTGCAGCGCCGACGACATGCGACGGTCAAACTGCAGTTGCTTAATCTGCTGCAATCGTTGTTGTTTGAACTGAGTGCGTTCTGTCTTCAGCTTCGTCTTTTCCGCTTCAATCTTGGCGTCCAAGGCGGCTTGCTTGGCTTTGGCCGCGGCGTCTTGGTCTGACGAGACAGCGTTTGATGCTTCACCAGCAGACGAGTCGGCCGTTTCGTTGGCTGCCGAATCCACTGCGGCATCGACTATCGGTTCAGCTGCTTCCTCGACGGTCGCCTCGGCTGCCACTTGCGCTGGCTGCAGCGGTGTCGCCGGTTGAATGGCAGTCGCTGGGATAGCCGGCTGGAGTTGTGCCGCCGGTATGACAGCGGGTTGTTGGGCGAACCCGATGTGAACGGTCATCAAGGTAAACCATGCGGCCGACAGTGCGATGCGTCGAATCATGTTTCTTCGTCTAGCTAGAATTCAATTGTCGTGTTTAGTTGAAACGCTGAGTGGGGTTTGCGTTCGCCCAATTGCACTCCATTTACGCATCAAAGCGATGAAGGGTTGCTTCATCGCTTTGAAAAGAAATCAAAACGGATAGTCCTACGATCCGGTGCCGTCGATCGGTGGTCCCGAACTGGCACCGCGACTGTCGGACGGACGTTGTCCTTGTGCTTTTTGACCGCGACCGCGGCCCTGGCCTGTGCCACTTCACGTCCCCTTTCACTGACTGGGGAGCGGCAGGCCTTGCAGATCCTTCAAATCCATTCTGGCTAGCCGAATGGCCGATTCCAAATCTTCTTGGTTCTTTTTCTTACTTTCTTGGTCGAACGATTTGTCCGCTTCGGCCACTAGCATCTTGTAGATTTGACGAGCGGATTCGATTTCTGGCTCCCACGCTTCTTTGGGTTGTCCTTCCAAACGCATCAGCCAAGTTCGATAGTATTGCGAATTGGCCAATGCAGATCGAGCTTCCGACAGCATGTTGGGGTCCGCCTGCGGATCTTCCACCATTTCATCTACCAGCGATTTCAAATCTTGACTGGCTGCTGGCAATTCGCTGGCCATCATTTGAGCTTTGGCTTTTTCGATGCGCAATTGACGAACCGCCGACACTTTTTCTTTGGGCAGCAACGACAACGCAACTTCATATTGCTTGACGGCATTGGACCACTGTTCGGCTTCTACAGCGGCATCGCCGGCGGCAATGGCCGAGGCCGCTTGGTCTTGAATCATTCGTTTCTGGCCCGGTCCAAAATGATACGCGCCGACTAAAATCGGCAGCATCATCCAGACGACCAGCAGTATCTTGCGCATGTCGTTCCTTTCGATTCAAAAGAGCAGGGGATTCGACTGCTTTATCTTAACGCGAGTTAAAAACATGAAGCAACAAACGTTACCGGTGATCTGGGGAATAAATCAGTTTTTTTGCACTTGGCGTTCAGGCCGAAGCGTCAAGGTTTTCGTTCTACGTACACCTGGGCGCCAAGTGGTTCCTGCAAAGTGCAATAGCAGCGGCAACAGTGCCAACACGAACGCGCCAGTACCGACGGCCATCAACGCGTATTCTCGGCGGCTAAGCTGATCCAGCGGGCTCGTTTCTCCTGATTGCGTTAGCAAGCGAATGGTGTCGGAACTGATGTGTTTTTCGTTACCGTTGTGATAAATCCCTTGCTGCCGAGTTGCAATTTGCCGCAACGTGGAAACGTCTTGGCGCGAATTACGTCCATTGATGAACTTCCCTTTCTGCGGATCTCCGACACCCACAATCAACATCTTGGAAACGGACGCCGGCATTTTGGGCATGCCTTTGGCCGGCACGGTATCGCCGTCACTAATGACCAATACGTTGGTGCTATTCGGATTCCAAGGTTTGGCAATTTCGGCCGCTCGTTCCAAGCCTGCAAACAGTTTGGTTTCGCCGGAAGTAAAGGCGTGATGCATAGGTAAATCGGTCATGATGTTTCGCACCACTTCAAAATCCCTGGTATCCAACACCACTTCCTTAGCTTCCGTGTACGTCGCCACCACGGACACTCGGCACTGCTGCACGGGCACTCGATCAAAAAACGATTCCACCAAATCGGCCGCTCGCTGCTGACGACTCTGTTTCTTATCAGGTCCCGCATCATCTAATTTCATACTCGGCGAAACATCCAGCACCAAGACAATGTGACGCACTTGGTCGTCGTCCACTTCTGCCAGTTGATGAACTTTGGGCTGCAGCAGCGCCAGTGTGAGCAAACCCCATGTCAGCGCCGCGAAAGATCCAATTCGCAATAACGGCACGACGCTGACCCAGGTGGCGGGACGCTGGTTCGGTCCGAACGCCAGCGGTGCAATCCTTCGAATACGAGCCGCATGGATCAGTTCGCCCAACAACGCGAAGATGGCGACCGCCGCCGCAGTCAGTTCCGCTACCATGGCGTGTATCTCACTCCATACAGGCTGACGGTGCTAATGGCCACCAAGCCTAAACCGGCCACACACCACGGCAAGAAATGGTCCAATGTTTCCGCAATCGACTTTTCCAACTTGGCCTGTTTCATTTGGTCGATCCTCTGAAACACTCCGACCATGCCTTCTTGGCTGGACGGATCATACACTTCTCCGCCCGTTTCGCTGGTGACTTTGACAATGGCTTCCGGAATGGTGCCGCCGCCAATGTGAATGGCAAAGACCACGATGTTCGCTTCGGCCAGACTGCGACTGATTTCGTCCACGCCTGAAGCCAGATCGGAACTGTAGCCGTCTGAGACCAAAATGATCATGCGATCACCTTCGTCCTGCTGCATCAGCGACTTGCGGCAAAACAACAAGGCCTTGCCGATACTGGTGCCGCCCATCCAGGGCGGATGTCCCGGATTTGTGGGATTCATAAACGGTGGTGCGCAACGAAAGGCCGAAACATCCGTCGTCAACGGCACCCAACGCAAGACTTCATTGCCGAAGAACGTCAGACCAAACGCGTCACCTTCTCGAAAGTCCAGAAAGTCGTTGATGGCCTTCATGGAAGCGTCATACCGAGTGCCATCGCCAAAACTGGCTGTCATGCTACCCGACACGTCGACGCAGAATTCAATGTTGGTGAGTGCTCGTTTCTGCCGCGGCTTGCC
>JAGQOZ010000048.1 GCA_020426955.1 Planctomycetales bacterium | reverse complement strand
TGAGCGACATTGTCAACACGTACTTTGGTGATTCGAATTTAGACGGTGAATTCAACAGTGCCGACTTTGTTGCGGTCTTTACGGCTGGCAAGTTCGAAACGCAACAAGAAGCCACTTGGTCCGAAGGGGACTGGAACGGCGACGGCTTCTTTGACAGTTCCGACTTTGTGGTAGCGTTTACCGACGGCGGTTTTGAAATCGGTCCTCGCGAAGGTGTTTCCGCTGTGCCCGAACCCACTTCGTTCGCCTTGCTAACGATGGGCCTGTTGGGACTATTGGCTGTCGGGCGTCGTCGCCGCTAAGTAGTTGTCCAATTAAAATAGTCTGCCTGGATGCCGGTTCGGTCCACATTGTCGAACCGGCATTTTCCATTGACACCTCCCCTGAACTGCCACTTCAAGGCATTTCTAACTTGAAGGTCTCCCTGATTTAATGGGGTTTGCCGGGTTTCTCTCGGCTATCTGAATCGCCATAGGAGATCAAGGGTTGTCAGTGCTAGACTATTAAGCTAGACACAGCGCTAATTGCATTGCTGTAAGCAAGCTGAAGGACCAGAATTTGCTCGGCGCGCTGCGTCGCAACCAAACGCTATTTTGCGCAAGGAGGTGCCATGTCCGGACAAGCCATTCGATTTATTCATACCAGCGATTTTCATCTGGAGCGACCTGTGGGCGGGATCGCGGAAGTTCCATCGCATCTGCGCGAAGCATTTGTCGAAGCACCTTACTTAGCGGCGGAACGCGTGTTTGACAGTGCCATCAAGGAAAAGGTGGACTTCGTTATTTTGGCGGGCGACATCTTAGACGTCGAATTAGCGGGGCCTCGAGCGGTTGATTTTCTGGTCACGCAATTTAATCGACTGAAAGAAAATAAGATTCGAATCTACTGGGCAGGTGGCAAAGTGGATGACCCGGAATTGTGGCCGGCCGAAATCCGTTTGCCCAAGAACGTGCATGTCTTTCATACCAGTAGTCCGCAAGAGATCGATTTCAAGCGGAATGGTCGAACCGTGGTGACGCTGGTTGGCCAGAGTCATTTGGATGGCCGACCGACTCGCCCGTCTGATTTTCGGACTGTCACATCGGACGCGGCGAAGATTGCCATCAGCTATGGCCCGGTGCATGCCGATGAGCTTCGCACCAGTCGCTTCGACTATTGGGCGTTGGGTGGTCGACATGATCACAAAGTAGTTTACGAGGAAGTTTCCGCCGCGTGCTATTCCGGCAACCCGCAAGGTCTTTCGCTACTGGAAACCGGATTGCACGGCGGTCTGTTGGTATCAGTTGAACACGGCCGCGTACGGAGTCGGCAATTAGACCACGACGTACTTCGTTGGCACAATGAACGCATTGAATTGCATGCCGATGCAACTCGTTCTGAGCTGGAAAAGATCATCCAAGAACGTTTGGCCAAGATCGTTCGCACCACCACGGACCAAAAGACGCTGGTGCGATGGACAGTGATTTCTAACGGTCAACTGGGCTACGATTTGCGAAACACCGATCTGGCGCGAACCATGTTATCGTCCATCCAGGCCAAGCAAGAATCAGGTCCAACGGTCGAATCGATCCAGCTGGACTCCGAATTCAATGCAGCCGATTCGGAATTGTCGCACGAAGATACCATTCTGGGCGATTTCCTGCGGACCATTCAAGAATTGGAAGACCATCCGGACCGAGATCTCGATTTGGCAAAGTATTTGCCTTCGTCCACCATGAAATCTCAACTCGCTTCCGCCGTGAATGTCTTGTCCAAGTCAGACCGCAAACGAATCCTGAAACAAGCGGTGGCGTTGGGATATGACTTATTGCGAGGAGCACAAGATGGAGCACCGGAAACGGTTCGCAAGTAGCATCATGTTTGGCCGCCCTGTCCTGAATTCGCACGCCTTTTGCAATCATCCATGGATGCTCGCGTCGCTTTCGACCGAGGAGTAGTTGCTGTGAAAATCACCGATCTGCAAGTCACCAGCTTTGGCCATTGGAATGGCCTGCAACTCCGAGACTTATCGGACGGCGTGAACGTTATTTACGGACCGAACGAAGCCGGTAAATCGACGTTACTGCAGTTTATTCGCGCGGTCTTGTATGGCTTTTCCCCCGAACGTCACAAACGCTTTGTTCCGCCGGTTTACGATGGCAAAGTCGGCGGCGAAGTGGCCGTACAATCGTCCATGGGCCGCTATCGAATTCATCGTCATTTGCCCGAACCGGGACGACTAGCCGATCATGATCGAGCGGAATTGGTGATCCAAGCCACCAACGGCACCAAGGCGGGCAGACATCTACTGGGCAACATTTTGTCCGGCGTGGACGAAGCTATCTTCCACAACGTCTTTGCCGTCGGCCTGACGGAAATGCAGCAACTGGGCACACTTAGTGACACGGCTGCGTCACAACAATTATACGGCCTGGCCATGGGGACCGATCGCGTATCACTGATGGAAGTGACGCAATCGCTGGAACAAGATCGGCTGCAACTGATAGCCAGTGATGATCGTGACTGTCACGTTGTTCAGTTATTGCGACAGAAAGAACGCCTGATCCGAGAAATCCAAGCGACTCAGCAAGACAATCAACGCTGGGGAAGCTTGATGAAAGAGCATAAGGATATCGACAAGGAAATTGGCGAGTTGGAGGCACAAAAAGTTCAATTCGCGCAAGAAGGTGATATTCGAGAAATCGTGGCGCAACTTCGTTCGAAGTGGAATTCATGCCAAGAAATTCACGATCAATTGCAGGCGTTCGGAACCGTGACGCCGATTTCATCGGAATGGATGAAACGCATCAAGCAGACCAACCAGGAAATTAAAGACAAGCGAAATCAATGGTCCAAGATCAAGCAACAACGCGCCGAACTAAAGTCTCAAGCCGACGCGTTGCCAGCGTCCAGTGATACCAGTCGCTTTGCGGCAGAAGTCGAACTGCTGGCTCGACGCAAAGGCCAGTTCAAAACGCTTCGTCATGACATTGAACGCCTCACCAAACAGTCCGAAGAAGCCGAATTCGAGATTCAAGCAGAAATGGAGCGGTTGGGCGTCAAGTCATCGTACAGCTACGATCGCATGCCCGTAATCACCGATGACATGGTGGTGTCACTCCGCGGTCCAGCCAGAGAATGCAAGGATGCTAAGGAGCTGATTGAAGAATGTGAACACAACGCCAAGCAGTTTCAGGACGAAGCAGAAAAACATCAGCGAAATATGCAAATCGCCACCAGTCGGTTCGGCGATCAAGATCTGACCAAAATCTTACTTTCGCTGCAGACACAGACGGACCACTTGGAAGCGAAGCTCAACCTGGAAAATCAACAGGCCAAGCTCAAACGGAACGAGAAATCGCTGCGTGAAGAACTGTTTACTTGGCAAGAACGGATGGTGCTGCCGTGGCGAGTCCTGATGTTTTTGGGCCTGATTTTTGCCACAGGCGTCGTGGTATCGCTGATTGGCCTGACGGGCAATTATTTATCTCTATCCGATGACAAACGCTGGATGATGGGCATCATTGGAATGGCCATTAGCGCGTTTGCCATCATCATGAAAAACGTTTCCCAGTTTGGTGCCGCGCGAGGTGCCGATGCCTGCGAAGATGAACTGGAATCTCTGAACAAGAAGCTGTCTTTATTGAACCGAGATGCCGAGGAACTGAATAAGCACATTCCGGACGAACCGGAACCGTTGACCACTCGACTGGAAGCCAAAGAAGCCGCTATCGACGAATTGCAGGAATTCCTGCCGCTGGAAAATCAACGCAAACAGGCACTCGAGCGGGCGGAAGACGCATTACGACAAAAAGAATTTGCCACTCGCCAATTGCAAGACGCGCGTCAACATTGGCGCAATTCGCTCGTCTCCTTGGGCCTGCCCGAATCACTCACGCCGTCGCAGTTCGCCAAACTGACCGAACAGACTGGCAAGATGGGACATTTGCGAGAACGCATTTTGCGAGCTCGGCATGACCTGGATCAAAAACAACAGGAACTCCGCTTGGCCGAACAGCGTATCGATTCGCTAATGGCTGGCCTAAGCTTGATTCCCGATTCGGAAGACCTGGATGCGCAGGTCATTCAGTTGGAAAAAGCGGTTCGCAAATTTGCCAGCGATGCAGAGAAACGAGAAGGCTTGTTTCGCAAATGGCGTGAGCTGGGACGCGAGCAAGAGCGGCTGGCTCGCGTGGGCGAACAACTTCAAGAACGTCGCCGTCAGTTCCTGCAACGTTGCAACGCGGTGGACGATGTGGAGTTACGATCCATGTGGAAACGCCAATCCGAAAGTCAGCAGCTAGGTCGTCGGCGAGATCAATTGGCGGAAGAAATTGCCGGCATCATGGGAAGTAGCTATTCGCCCAAGCAAGTTCTGCGGCAGTTGGACGAAGGTGGTTTCGAGCGAAGATTGGCCAAGTTGGAAAGTACGCATCAAGACGTGACAGGCCGTTTGACACAGTTGTACGAACGGCGAGGTGAAGTGTCGCAAGCCATCAAGTCATTGTCGGCGAATCGCGATTCGGCGGTGAAACGCTTGGAGCTCGCAGAAGTCGAACAGCGTCTGGAAGAAGGCATTGATCGCTGGCGAACGTTGGCTGTTACCAGCCGAGTCTTAGACTTGATTCGACAGAATTACGAAAGTGATCGGCAGCCCGAAACGCTGGCTGAAGCTTCGGACTACCTGCGTCGACTCACTCGCAATCGCTACAACCGCATTTGGACTCCGTTTGGAGAATCGGCGTTGTGCGTGGACGATGAACACGGAAAATCATTGCCCATAGAAGTTCTCAGCCGAGGTACTCGCGAGCAACTGTTTTTGAGCTTGCGGTTGGCATTGGCCAGTAGTTATAGCCGCCGAGGTTCTCGGTTGCCGTTGATCTTGGATGATGTGTTTGTGAATTTTGATCGCGAGCGAGCGATCGCGGCCGTCGAGACGATTCGCGATTTTGCTGCCGCCGGAAACCAAGTTTTGGTCTTCACGTGTCATGAACATATTGAAGCAGCGTTCCGCGAATTCGGCGTGGATGTGCGAGAACTTCCCAAAGCCGCCGATGTGGCTCGAGGCATCGAAACGTCTCCCAAACGACGTTATCGTGATTCGGAACCGTTAACTCCGGTGCCAGCCACACCCGAACCGCCTCCTGCTTTCGAACGTCCGCTGCCAGAACCCGCAGTTCCGTTGGCTCAGTTGGCCGAACCGGAACCGGTCGCTCGCCCGCGAGTTTTCGAGCCGGAAGCGCCAGCCGCTTCAACGGCCACTACGCATGTTTACGTCCAGCCGCTGCGTGAACCGGAACGGAGTCCCACGTATGTCACGCCGCCGCCCGTGGTTGCTCCGCCCGAACCGGTTCGATCTGTAGACGAAGATGAAGACGATTTCTTGGTGCCGCCGCGCCGCTTGCCACCCGATGCTTCGTCCAGCAACGTTTACTACGTCGATCCGCGAACTGGGCACGCAACGTCGAATCGCACCAACGGGAATGGCAACGGCCGTTCGAACGGAACGACGCGTGATTCTCGCTACCAATACGACACCGAACATTACGCATCCGTTCGACAACCTCGTCCGCCCTATGACGAAGAATACGTCGAAGTGGACGACGATATCGATTACGATAGGTAACGTTTTCCAGTCGTTCCCTTCGTATGAAATCGTGATGCCATGTTTTTTCGAATGATCGTCTATGGGGCAATCTTGGCGGTTGTTCCCGCCGCCGATGGTTTTGCTCAAGTTGCCGAGTCGGAACCCCTGCCTCAATCGATTACCTTGAACCAGAAGGATACAGGTTATCGATCGATCTGGTACATGAATCAGCCGTCCCATGATCAGTATGTCTACAAATACAGTGGCGGTTTAGGGACTTATTGTGCTAAACATCGGCCGTTTGCCATTTATCGGCCGGAAGTGAACAAAACGTTCTTTTGTTATGGCGGAACGACGGCAGATGAACAGCGGCATTTGCTGCACATGGTGTCCTACTTTGATCACGAAACAAAGCAGGTTCCCAGACCCACTATTCTGTTGGACAAACAGACCGATGACGCGCATGACAATCCGGTGATTTCGATGGACGCGGAAGGATTTATTTGGATTTTTTCGACGTCGCACGGTACTTCGCGACCTTCGTACATCCATCGCAGCGTTCGGCCGTATGACATCCAACAGTTTGAATTGGTGTCGGCGGTTCGCATAAAAGACGATCAGCTTGTTCCAATCGACAACTTTTCCTACATGCAGATTTGGTTTCGCAAGGACCACGGTTTTTCCGCGTTTTTTACTCGTTACGGCTACCCGGCGGCGCGAACCATCTGCTTCATGCGTAGTGACGATGGAATGCAATGGAGTCCCTGGCAGCGAATTGCCGCCATTCATCAAGGTCACTACCAGATCAGCGCCGTTGGCAAGAAAGTGGCCGGTACCATGTTCAACTATCATCCCGACGGCAAAGGATTGAATTGGCGAACGAATCTGTACTACGTGCAGACCAAGGACGACGGTCACTCCTGGACCAATGTGCAAGGCGTGCCGCTGGCGTTGCCGTTAACTTCCGTGGAAAACATGGCATTGGTACGAAATTACGAAGCGGAAGGTCTGAACGTTTATCTGAAGGACGTGCAGTTTGATTCGCAAGATCGACCGATTTTGCTGTACGTGACCAGCGGCGGCTACGAATCGGGACCAACCAATGATCCGCGCGTTTGGACGGTGGCGTGTTGGACGGGTGGCGAATGGCTTTTTCGCGATATTACTTCTTCGGATAACAATTACGATTTTGGCGAATTAGCTCTTGTGTCAGACGACCAGTGGCGGTTGATTGCCCCGACGGAATCGGGACCACAGCCCTACAATCCCGGCGGCGAAGTTGCCATGTGGCGCAGCGAAGATGCGGGGCGGACGTGGCAGAAGCAGAAACAACTGACCAACAACAGTCGGCACAACCATACGTACGTGCGTCTCAGTCAGCAGGGCCACTCTGACTTTATTGCATTTTGGGCCGATGGCCATGGTCGTCAGCCGTCCGACGCGTCGTTGTTTTTCTGTAATGCGGACGGAGTCGTCTTTCAGTTGCCACGAACCATGGACTCGGAATTCGCCACGCCAATGCCGATTGTCTCGTCGACCAACAAATGAGCTGAGCCCCGCGAACAATCAAAGCCTGAAGCGTCAGTTTTGAAGTTATGATTCTTTGGCAGCCGGAAACGTAAGTGAGGGAAAACGGGGACTCCGCAGTCCTCTCGCTCACGCCTTGAGCTAGGAAGTTGCATCGAGAAAACGCGATGCGCAACTTGAAAATTTACGCGACTACCAATTTCGGGCGTCGGAGACTTGAATCGCGACAGATGGTCCCAAACTAGCTCGCTTCGGATTCCGCCTTGTAGAGTATGCAGCCACAACTCTTGCAGAAGACAAGCTGTTCCAACATGATTTGGCTCTGCATTTGAGTTGTAATGATTGTGAAACAAGAACCACAGGTATCACCATCCAATTGAGCCAGTCCTTCTGCTCCGCGCACTTTCACAATGCGTTGGTAGTCGACTTTCAGCTCTGCTGGCAGCTGTTTTTCCAATTCGGCCAATTCACCTTGCAGACGCAATACGTCTTGTTCTAAGGAAGCTCGTTCGCCTTCAATCTTCTTCCGCAACGCGTCCAGATCTTTTTCGCCTTTTTGAAGAACACCCTGAGCGTCTTCAACTTTGGCAGTCAATTCCGTGGCTTTGTCGAATAGTTCAAGTATCTCGTCAGAAAGCACACTATTTGCTTCTTCGTCTGCGGCAATTTGTTCCAAGAAGGCTTGATATTCTCGATTGCTGCTGGCCCCATTCAATTTGGCTCGCACATCCAAGATCCGGCCTTCACGTTCTTTGAGCTGCAATTCTTTTTGATCCGTAAGAATGCGATTCCGTTTGACCGCCTCCTTGGCGGTGTCCACTGCCTCTTTCAGTTTGGCGACACTGGCATCGTTCGCTTGCAGCTGCCTGGGTCCTCGTTGCAGCCGCGAATTCAAGTCGGCCAATTGGTGATGAATCCGATGAATGGCGCGAAGTATATCCGCTTTGACTACCGTCATATCAAATACCATGATCCTTGCAATAAAAGCCGATGAAAACGCGTCTGACCGAATAGTCCGTTGTCTCGATTATAAGACAGCCGGAATCTTCGGTCATCCAGGGCGCGCCGGTTTTGTTGGTCGCTTACTAGATTTCGAATTCTTCGCGCCCCACCAGTTCGGTCGCCAATGACAAGTTGGGCGAATGTCGCTCCCACCAGTGCAATGCACATTCGGAATTCCAGAGCCCCGCTTGTTGGCACTTCACCAACGCACGCCGCAACGCCGCCACCGACTCAAATCTTTTTTCTTTATCTTTATCCAGGCATTTTTGAATGACCAATGCCAGATCTTCGGGGACGTCCGGCCGTACCGACGTAACGTTGGGCGGCTGACTGTTGGCTTGGGCCACCAAAACCTTAATGGGATTGCTGAATGGAAACGGAGGTTCGCCGGTGAGCAGAAAAAAGCCCAGCGCCCCGAGCGAATAAATGTCGCTACGCGCGTCGAGTTCCGTTTCTTGGAGAGCCTGTTCGGGCGACATATATAGTGGCGAACCAATCAGCACGCCGTCCTGAGTAACATCGTCGACTGCATCGCTACGAATGGGACGAGCCAGCCCGAAGTCCAGCAATTTCACCACATCCCGACGTCCTCCTCGCACAGCCGAAAACACGTTCGCAGGTTTGATGTCTCGATGGATCAGCCCAATGTGATGGGCTTCTTCCAAGGCGTCGCACAGTTGACATAGAAAGTAGATGGTTCGTTCGGCATTCAAGGGCCCAAAGCGGTTGACCAAGTCGTTTAAGTTCATGCCCGGAAGGTATTCCATCACGTAAAAAAACGTCCCATCTTCTGCTCGCCCATAGTCATAAATATCAACGCTGTTCCAATGAGACAGCTGCGCCGTCAGTTGAACCTCTCGTTCAAAGCGGTTCAACACGTCTTGGTTTCCGGCCTTTTCTGGGCGAATGACTTTCAGCGCGCACGGTCGTTTCAAAAGAGAGTGTTCGGCCAAGTAAACGTCGCCCATGCCACCACTTCCCAGCTTTCGTAACAGTTGATATTGGCCCAGTCGTTTAGCTTGGTATGCTTCGCTGCGAAGATTTCCAATCCGATACACGCCATAGACGGCCGTGACAAAGGCGATCAGCATGGTCAACGCCAAAGCGGAACGAACCGAACCATCCGCAGACGCAATTCTTGCGCATACGGGATCGGTCCGAATCAAATACGCCATCAAAACCACCGGCGCCAACGAAAATGCACCCACCACCACGGCCGCTCGTTGCCAGGTATTCGGTATGTATATGGCGTAAATAAAAACCAATAGCAGCCAGCCGGGAGCAGGATTGTCCAAATAGCCTAGCGAGGCGCAATGCCGGACGTGCAAAAACTGAATGAAACAAAAGAAAACAGCCGGCGCCCCGAAAATATTCAATTCGTGCAGTCGCAACGGCGCCCAGCAGACTTTGCGAAACAGTAAGACCACGGAGGTCGTCAAGAAAAGACACAACGCTAGGTGCGGCCAAAATACCTGCCGAACCGAACGATCCGACAGATCGAACCAGAACAAATTGCGAACCAGGAACAAGACCGAAGCAGCCAATAGCAATACAGCAGCAATTTTCAGTCGCGAATGGAGCAGCGATTCGAGTTCTAAGTTTAACGCCGAACCACTGCCTGGCGTAAACGACATGCGGCGGCAGAATGCGGTCTGCTGGTTCGCACTGGACGAGACCGATTCCACTTGGGTCGAACCAATCTGAATCGATTTCCCGGCTCGAAGGAATTCGGCCGTTTCTACTAACGCCGGGTCTGGTGCGTCTGAAGACGTCATGGCAACAAATATCGTTCGCGTGTCGACGGCCGCCGATCCGCGCCTTTGCTAAAACAAAGCAGGCTTTCCTAGTTCCCGCCGAACAACTACCCATTGGCCACAATGCATCATCCAGTGCGTTCCTAACAGGGCAAACATCGCTCCGATCGTTGGAGCATACGACTGCATCGCTTCCGGAGCTGGCTGATCCAAGCCCGAGCCGTCCAACGTATCTAACTTGGCAAGCGTCGCCGTCCGTTGCTCTTTTGCCAGACGAATCAATTCGTCCTTCTTGAGGAACGCAGACGCATCGTTAGACGACGCCGTTTCCTTAGAATAACGCTCGGAAAAACCGTCCGGCAGTTTAGGCATACTACCCGGAAAGGCACTTTCCATGATGTGGTTCTCAGATGAAATCAAATGGCCTACTTGCCAATTCAAATGGTTGCAGCCAGAGTGAGGACGCAGCATTAACTGGTCATCGGTTAGGTCCTCCAAATACGAGAACGAAACCATGTCTGACAGTCCCATGACTTGTTTTAGGGCAGCGCCGGCGTCCATTTTGACATTTCCTTTCCAATTGGCATTTTCGATTCGGTCTTCCAAACATGCGTAACGACATGATTTAGTCGAGTATCCTGGGTGACGCGTCCGATCGCAAGCGGTCCGACAGGTGCGGCCCGGGCAAGCGTCATTCGTTATGACTGTTAGGACAGTTAGAAAAATGCAGATTCTGAAGCACTTTGGGCCACTGTCGCTAAGATTGGTGGCTTGTCTGAATCGATTTTTAAATTATGAGTGTCGCCGTGAAGTTCGCGAAATGGAGACCGATTCGATGACCTGTAATCGTCTGCTGCTTTTTGGAATCTTATTCGTCCTTTTGGGGATCCAATTCCGCTTGGTCGAATCATTCGTGCTAAACGATAAGGCCACCGCCTTCATAAACTCCAAATTTCCCGACAAAACGGACGCAACCGAAACATTGGCCGTTTCGACGTTCAACGCCGACGACTGGTGGAATCAACAACAGCCAGCCGCTCCGGTTCCCGCCAAGAAAGTGATTACGCCACCTCGCTGGCTCGGTTGGTCACTAATGTCCGTCGGCTCAGTCTTGGTGCTCACCTGCCCATGCTTCAAGAAGTCGGAATAGCCGATTGGTGCCGAGTCCCGTGCCCTAGTCTTTTTCGGGGCGTCTACGAACAATTCCGGATGCGACCTCGCTTTCGGTTTGATCATTTCAGGCTCGAGCCTTCCCCGTGTGAACCAAAACTACTAGACTATGTGGTTCGTATTGCTTGTTCCAGTTCCTGAATGCTGCAAAAGGGTAAAGTGATGGCTGAGTTACAGCGAATTCACGCGACCAATATTGACGGGGTAATTGTCGTCGAATTCAAAGACCGACGTATCGTAGACGAACTGATCATTCGTGATCTGGGTGACGAACTTCTGTCACTGCTGGACGAAGACGGCCCTAACAAGATCTTGCTAAATTTTAGCCATGTTGAATTCCTTTCGAGTGCTGCGTTGGGAAAACTGATTTCGCTACGGAAGCGAGCGGTTGCGTATGGCGGTGAAGTCAAGCTGTCGAATATTTGCGATTCCGTTTACACCATTTTCGAACTAACTGGCCTCACCAAACCTGAAAAATTTGACATCAAAACGGATCAAGACGAAGCACTGAGGGCGTTTGCCTAACACGTTGCGTTCCGAACACTTGGCACGGTACACGACATCCTTATCCAGTGAGCGTCAAATGAATCATCACCATTGGACATGGAGATATTCCGAGCATCTTCCCAGTGATGCGCGATTGGGACGCCAATTTGTAGAAACGGTATTGGATCAACTCAGCCAGAACGGGTGGTCCAAGGAAAATATTTATGCGGTCCACTTGTCACTGGAAGAGGCCATGACCAACTGCATCAAGCATGGTAATAAGCATGACGAATGCAAATCGGTCCGCATTGAATGTCGGCTCAGTCCAACTCGGTTCTGGATCGAACTGGAGGACGAAGGTTGCGGCTTTGACCCTGAAAATGTTCCGGATTGCACGGCCGAAGAAAATTTGGACAAACCATCTGGACGAGGTCTGTTGTTGATGAAACATTTTATGACTCGCATTGAATACAACGGCAGTGGTAATCGAGTCATGATGGAAAAGGTTTTGGATGAATAACGCCGCGATCTTGGAAATTGCCAAAGAGGCGGCGCTGCGTTCGGCGGAAATCCTGACGCACTATTTTGGCAATGCCGGCATTACGGAAAAATCGACCCAAGACTTGGTGACACAGGCAGACATTGAAGCGGAAGAGCTGATTCGCCAAATCATTCTGTCCGCGTTTCCCGATCATGATTTCCTTGGCGAAGAAAGCGGCGCGTCAAGTTCCAGTCAAACTGCCTTGTGGGTGGTTGACCCCTTGGATGGCACCAACAACTACGCGCACGGTATTCCTCAGTTTTCCAATTCCATTGCGTTTGTCCGAGACGGCGTGCCGGAGGTAGGCGTGGTCTATGATCCGTTACGAAACGAATTGTTTCACGCAATTCGCAACGGAGGTGCATTTCTAAACGACAGGCCAATTCATGTTTCCGCTGCTACCGAATTAAAACGAAGCATCATTTCAACGGGCTTCTACTACGATCGCGGCGAAATGATGAGTCGGACGCTGGCGGCCATTCATCGTCTGTTTGAAGACAATATTCGAGGGATTCGGCGATTCGGCTCCGCGGCACTCGACTTAGCGTGGGTGGCTTGTGGTCGTTTTGAAGGATTCTTTGAATATCAACTTTCACCGTGGGACTATGCGGCCGGTTCGCTCCTGGTTCAAGAAGCCGGCGGCCAATGTGTCGATCGCAACGGCCGTCCACTGGAACTGAATTCGGGCAGCATGATTGCGTCCAATGGTAAGATCCACCCTAGCTTGGTGAATCTAGTCGCCTGGGACCGCCAATAGCTGGATCGCATTACTGCGGTTGGTGATCAGCGAATGGCGAGTTCAATGCCTGGGCATCACGGTTTATAATGTACCGAAGTGTATTGCATGTCTCCGACATACGGAGATTCATGGTACGTTGGTCAGAATTCGTTACGCCATTGAAACGATTGATTGCAGGACATGAATCGGCGGTCGCTTAGCATTCCCATTACTCTTGCCGTCGTGATGATCGTGTTGCTGATCGTCTTGACCTTTCTGTGGGTCATGATCACGGTTCGGCAAGCGATTGACAATGACAGTATCTTCTATTGGATTCTGCTGTCGGTTGGCGCAGCGTTGTTCTTAGTGATTTTGGTGGGGGTCATCATGTATTTGACTCTGTCCATCAAAGCCATCAATATTTCGCGGCGACAGTCGAACTTCATCGATAGTGTCACCCACGAACTGAAGTCACCGATTGCTTCGCTCAAGCTGTATCTGCAAACGTTGACTCGTCGACGAGTTTCCGCGGCCGAACAGGATGAATTCTACCAATGCATGCTGGAAGACGTGAATCGTTTGGACAAACTGATCAACCATATCCTGGATGCAGCTCGTCTAGATCGCGACAAACGGGAAGACACTATCGAAGAATTTTCATTGGATCAGCTGGTGCAAGAAACGGTGGAAACGGCGAGATTAGCCTATCGAGTCGCACCGGAATGCGTGGCAGTGAAGACCATATCTTGCAAAATGCGAGCGTCCATCGTCGATATGGAACTCATCCTGAGCAACTTGATTGATAACGCCTTCAAATACGCTGGTTCGCCACCAGAAATTCAAGTGCACATGCAACCACTTTACAAAGGCCGAATGGCGATTCGCATCGCAGACAATGGCAACGGAATTCCCAAGAAGCATCGCAACCGCGTGTTCGCTCGCTTCGTCCGACTAGGTAGCGAACTCAAACGGGAAAAGCCCGGCACCGGCCTGGGTCTGTATATCGTTCGCACGTTGGTCAAAAAACTGAAAGGGCAGGTTCGCATTCGAGATCGACAGCAAGGTGCGGGCACGGTGTTCGAATTATCCTTGCCGGTGATCAACCAAGCTACGCCACCACACTTGATACCGTCCAATGAAGCGGCGAACAAAACGGAAGGCTAGTTTCCGATGATGGCACATATCCTGGTCGTGGAAGACGAAGAACATTTGGCTCGAGGCATCCGGTTCAACCTTCAAGCGGAAGGTTATCAGGTCAGCGTGGCGGAAGACGGTCCTTCCGCGCTACGCTTGATAGAACAAAATTCGCCGCCCGTCGACCTGATTATTCTGGACCTGATGCTGCCCGGCATGAGCGGATATACGGTCTGCGAGACCATTCGCGCCGCCGGTTCCGATACACCTGTGCTTATGCTGAGTGCTCGGACCCTGTCTGAAGATCGAACTCGAGGCTTCAACGTGGGCGCCGACCAATACCTGACCAAGCCGTTTGATTTGGAGGAACTATTGAGCCGAGTCAAAGGCCTGTTGAATCGACATCAACACCGACACCGAGGCGTTTCGAATGCTCCCGACGACGATGACGCGTTGGTTCGGATTGGTTCGCATCAAGTGAATTGTGAATCATACGAAGTCCAGCGGTCCGACGGTGAAATCGTGCAGCTGACCCAAATGGAAATGAAGCTGCTGAAGTATTTCATGACGAATGAAGGTCGAGTGATCCCGCGGCACGAATTGATGGAAAACGTGTGGAACCAGCCGGGCTATCTGCACACTCGCGCTCCAGATCAATTCATTCGCCGCTTACGAAAAATCTTTGAAGACGATGCTTCTAGCCCTCGGCATTTTGTCACCATTCGTGACGCCGGCTACCGCTTTTCCGCTCACCCCAGCGAAGGATAGCCTGTTCGGACCAATCCGCCGTAGTACCAGCACGCGTTCGCGATCCAGGTATAGAAGATCCCAAAAGGAAATTTCTTTGACAATGATCGGTGGTAGCCAAATTGCTTTGCGTGAACGCCCGCGTAATATTCAAGTGATTCGATATCTGAAATCATACAACTTAGAAAATAGCGCCCAAGACCTTGGGATTGGCGTTCGTAAAACCAAAACCCATCGCCGAGACCCTCTTCCGCGTCACTGGAAATTTCTACAATCATTTGCCTAATTTCAGCAATCGTTCCTTTGCATCGGCCCAACTTGAAACAGAGGCAGTTCCACTGGCAAGACGGTGAACCCTGTCCTCCAAGACGGCCCGATGCCATTCTGGCGATCTTACATCGCCAGATTCGCGGCACACGTCATCCCAAAGTCGTTCCATGAGCTGAATTTTTTTTCAGCAAGCGATAGGTTTTCAATTGAAGTTCCCTGAATCATCGGAAAACTCTCCTTTTGGTTCGCAATTGTACTCCATCCGCGAAGGGAAGTCACGAAAGCTAGAATGTCAGAGCACTTGCGCAGTGCTACATCTCCAGCTTCCAGCCGTCTCGGTAGGTTCGTTGGATGAAGTTGGATGCTTCGGGGCAATTGGTGGCAATAAGATTTTCCGCATCCCAAGCCAAGAATCGATTTCCGGATCGATACGCCACATTTCCCAGCAAAACGCTTTCCGCCAGCGCGCCGGAATAGTCAAAGTTGCAGGTGGTGGTTGAACGTTCCTTGCATGCCAAAATCCATTCTTGATGGTGACCGATGGAATTCGCAATAGAAGGTTCTGGTGCCACTACGTCCGAACCATCGCCCATCAAGATCTTGCGGCTGCCATAATCGGCCAAAATGCGGCCTCGTTCACCTTCGAACAACACGCCTGAATTCTTGTCGAATTCGCCAATCCAACTGGGCCTGGCATCTCCGTGATACCACGTCATATGGACCGGCGGCAGGTCGTCCCGAGCTGGAAATTGATAGTCCACTCGCAACGAATCGGGTAACTGGTTGTCTCCTTCATACGTTTTCTTGCCTTGCGCATCGATGGACGTTGGATACGTCAGTCCCAAGGCCCAGAACGGCAAGTCCATATAGTGACAGCCAAAATCTCCCAGCGTACCGCCACCAAAATCCCACCAATAGCGCCAGTTGAAATGAAAATGAGACGCATGAAAGGGCCGCATCGGCGCCGGGCCGATCCACAAATCATAGTCAACATGGTCGGGCGGTGTTCCGTCTGTCACTCGCACACCCGGCTGCACAATATTGGCCATCCACACATGCACTCGACGCACCGGTCCCACCACTCCCGCCTGAACCAGCTCGACCACGCGACGATAATTGTCACCAGCGTGAATCTGTGTTCCCATCTGAGTGACAGCGTTTTGTTTCTTGGCCCATTCTCGCATTTTGCGCACTTCATACACATTGTGCGCCAGCGGTTTTTCGCAATAGACATCCAAGCCCTTCTGCAGCGCCCAAACCGCCGGAATGGCGTGACTATGATCCGGTGTGGCGATCACCACCGCATCCAACTTTTCCTTGTCTAGCAACTGACGATAATCAGTGTAAGTCTTGGCATGGGGATGGCGTTCGGCGGCTTCGGCCATGCGTTTCGAATCAACATCGCACAGCGCCACAATGTTTTCAGACTCCACATTTCGCAAGTTGTAGTTCCCCTGCCCTGCCACACCGATGCAAGCGATGTCCAGCTTTTCGTTGGGCGACTTGGGTGCCGCCACGGCCAATGTTGGAAGCGAAGCGACGACGGGCAACGCCGCAGCAACCTTGGCAGCGTTGGTCATGAATTGGCGACGAGAAAAATCATCTGACATGGCAGTATGCTTCCTGAATTGAAAGGGGGGGAACGAACGAATCACATTCGTTTTGGGCAGGACGTTGAATGTAGCACGTGTCGGCAGCGCTGTCGATGAAAATACCGCAACCGCCAATTTCAGACTGTCCCAAAATACACTTCCTAGATTCGCGGAATCTATTTCGCGACAAGTTTCGTCAATGGTCTCGCCTGAAGCTAAACACGAGCACCCAGTCGTTCGCCCAGTCGCAGTAGGGCCGAACTGTGATCGTCCGGAGCGATCACCACTTGCAAGATACTGGGGCCGCTGCGATCATCCCATGCCGTTTGCAATGCATGATCGAATTCCATTTCGGTTCGCACCAAATACCCCGTTCCTCCGCCATAAACTTTGGGAAGTTCGCTGTACTGCCAGCGGTGAATTTCATTGAATTTCCAATCGCCAGGGTGCAATTTCTTTTCGGTGCCGTAACCGCCATTGTCCAACACAATGATCACGGGGTCATAGTGATGACGTACCAAAGTCGACATTTCTTGGCCTGTCATTTGAAACGCGCCGTCGCCGCAGATGGCGACAACTCGAGCCTGTGGCCGAGCGACCTGTGCGCCCAGGGTGGCCGGCACGGAAAATCCCATCGACGTGTAGTACGCAGGGCTCAGAAATTCCGTGCGGCCGCGAATCACCAGTTCGGTTGCGGCAAATAGCGAATCGCCGATATCAGCCACCACAATCGTCTCTTCGTCCAATTGTTCATTCAAACGAGCCATCATGCGAGAAACCGAGATGGGGGAATCGGTCGGCAACTGATACGGTTCGCACGCAGGCCGAATCGATTCCGGAATCGCGCGATTGGCCAGCGTCAATTCGCGATCTGCCAACGCCGAAAAGAATTCGTCCAACCCCACGTCGCGGTAATGATGATGTCGAACTCGCAATTCTTCGCTTGTTACATAAACGCATTTGCCTGGGTCCAAATTGGCGGTAAAAATCCCCAGATTGATGTCGGTCATAAAAGTGCCTAACAGAATAATCAGATCCGATTCTTCGACAAACCGCTGCACACTTTCATAGCCCATCGCACCTTCATACAAGCCGATGTACAGCGGGTGTGTTTCTCGAATGACACTCTTGCCCAACAGGGTCGCGGCGACCGGAATCTTGGTTCGTTCCACGAATTGAACCAATTGGTCCTGCAGTCCAAAACGGTGAATTTCAATTCCCGCCACAATCACGGGACGTTCGGCGCGATTGATCAGCACTGCCACTTCATCCGCCGCTTCCTGTAGTACTTCTGCCTTCATCGGCTCTTCCGGCCGGAAATACGCGTGCCCAATCTGCGGCGCCACGTCCACCATGTCTCGAGGAATATCAATGTAGACCGGTCGTTTGTATCGAGCACACGCGTCCAGAACTCGATCGATTTCTCGAAACGCCGTGACCGGATCAGACAATTCGGTGGTGGCGATACAAATTCTTTCAAAGACATCAATCTGAGTTCGAAAGTCGCGTACCATGTGATGCAGCAGCGGATTCGACTGACGCTCCTTCATGCCGGGCGAACCAGTGATCAGCACCACGGGTGATTTTTCTGCATACGCACCGGCAATCGAATTGCACACACTCAGCCCGCCCACGCAATAGGTCACACACAACGCGCCCATCCCGTTGACTCGAGCATACGCGTCGGCAGCGAATCCGGCGCAATCTTCTCGAGTGCATCCCACGACATGGATCGGGCTCGTTTCCAGCTGCGCGTACAGTGACAAAACGTAGTCACCCGGAATTCCGAACAAGTCATGAATGCCGTAGTCTTGCAGTCGCTGAATCAGATACTGGCCAATCGTCATTCCTTGCGTGGGGCGTCCCGGGGGCACGTTCATGCTTCACGATCCTTTCTGTTGTGCGACAGCGGCATCCAACAAGATGCGCCTATTTGAATCATAGGAGAAAAATCGAATTCCGCCAATTCAGACAACATGCGGACGTTGATCAGCGCGAACAAAAAACGCCGTTCGAATCAGAACATTCGAACGGCGATAAGATCGAATTCGCCGGCACAGTAGCGTGACTATTTACTGGCAGGTTCGGCCGCAAACGCCTCGTACAATTCGGCAATCTTGGCGTCTTCGGCATTTCCTTTATGGAATACAAATCGATAGTGAAAGTGCAACGATTCGCCGGCCGGAAGCGTCAGCGTGCCATCGTGACCTTCGCCCACGAAATCATGCAACCCAAACGGATTGGCCGCCACCAAACCGTAGTCTCGAGCATGCCAGTGCGACGGATGCCCGTGATTCGTAGGAGCATCAAAAATGGCAATACCCACTAGTTTGTCATCGATCTTGCCGGAATAATCGACCCACTTGGCAGGCTTACCCCAAATCCCCGGTCCCGAATCTCCAGTACTGTTCACGGCCTGACCATTGGCCGTAGTGACACCTCGACCATTTTTCAGGCGAAGGTTGGAATGGGTTCGAATGGCCATCATGCCTTCCTTTGTGTCGCCGAATTTCAATGCGCCTTCGCTGGCGTGATAGGTATGATCCCAATCGATCATACGTACACCATCGTGGGCCAAGAAACTAATCCGAGCGGTCTCGGTGCCAATCAGTTGTCCGTCTTTGGATTCCAATCGATTCTTGAGTACCACCGTCGGAACGTCCGCAGATGAATCAATGGACGAAGATTC
>JAGQOZ010000488.1 GCA_020426955.1 Planctomycetales bacterium | reverse complement strand
TGGAGGTTTATTGGGAATGAGTGCGGAGTTGGCCGTTTCTTCGTATCCGCATCGCACCAGTCCGGTGCTACGAGGTAAATGGGTGCTGGAAAATCTGCTGGGCACGCCGCCTCCGGCACCTCCGCCGGGCGTTCCGCCTTTGAACGAAAAGCGGGATGGCGCTTCTCCGCAGACGTTACGCGAAATTCTGGAAAAACATCGCGAAGATACCACATGTGCTACGTGCCACGATCATATTGATCCGCTGGGATTTGGTTTGGAGAACTTTGATGTGCTGGGACGCTGGCGGAGCGAAGTGGATGGTCGGCCAATTGATGCAGCGGGACAACTGTCGGACGGAACCGAGTTCAACGGGCCGGATGAATTGCGACAAGTGTTGCTGGATCGAAAAGATTTGTTTGTTCGCAATCTGACCGCCAAACTAATGGGGTTTGCTTTGGGACGAGGCCTCTTGCCGGCCGATTATTGTGCCGTGGATGAAATTGCGGATGACGTTAGAGAACAAGATTATCAAGCACATTCGTTGATTTTGGGAATCGTCAATAGCGTGCCGTTTCGCTACAAACAAGACGGGACGCACGATGCCATTCGACAAGAATAGGTAATGTAGACAATTGGATATCAAACGAGGAATGGGGTGGTTATGAATTCGAATGCAGAATCGACGCTTCGCCACAATGTCGCTTCCTTTGGAACGCTCTCGCGGCGAAGGCTCCTACAAGGCGCCGGCGCGGCGTTGGCACTACCGTGGCTGGAAGGAATGGGACAGCACGTTTTGGCTTCTGAACCAGAACGCCCGATCACTCGATTTGCAGCGTTGTTTATGCCCAACGGAGTCCGTTCGGATAAGTGGACTCCGGAAGGGCAGGGGAGTGACTATACGTTGTCACCTACCTTGACGCCGTTACAGGATTTCCGAGATGACCTTTTGGTGTTGACCAATTTATGGAATCAGGCCAGCAATGTCGGCGACGGCCATTACGTCAAAACATCCGGCTTCTTGACGTGTACTACCATCAACAAGTCTTTGGGAATTGATCTGAACTGTAACGGTGTTTCCATGGACCAAGTGGCGGCTGGCCTAGTGGCTCATCAAACGCCCATTCCTTCCTTGGAGTTGGGGATTGATCCGGTCAGCATCGGAGTGGATACCAACGTTGGGTATACTCGAGTTTACGGTTCTCATATCGCTTGGGCAGGACCGACCAGTCCTTTGGCCAAAGAGATTAATCCTCGTTTGGTATTTGAACGTTTGTTTCGCGCCAGCAAACCTCGCACTGGCTCCAGTCACGCGGACCGCCGCTTGTTAGATCGAGTGCTGGACGACGCCAAACAGCTGCAGCAACAGTTGAGTTCTGCCGATCGACAGCGGATGGATGAATATCTACAGTCCGTGCGCACGTTAGAACAGCGTTTAGAGCGAACCGAACAAGCGGCCGTGCCGTGGCAACCGAAAGCACCTCTGGATGTCGCGTCCGAACCGCCCGAAGAAGCACCCGATCAGCACGAACAACACGTCCAGTTGATGATGGACATGATTGCGTTGGCGTTTCAGACCGATACCACTCGAGTCTGTACGTTCATGTTCGGCAATGCAGTCAGTGGCCGGAATTTTTCGTTCTTGGACGGAGTAAAGGGCGGACATCATGATACTTCGCATCACCAAAATGACGAAGACAAGCTGCGGCAATATCAACTGATCAATCAATGGCATGTGCAGCAATACGCTTACTTACTGCAGAAACTCAAAGATATGCCGGAAGGTGACGCGACGGTGTTGGATCATTCGATGATCTTGTTTGGTTCGGGACTACGAGACGGCAATAGCCACAGTCCTCGTAATCTACCGATCTTGGTTGCCGGAAAAGCAAACGGTAGACTGGCGACAGGCCAGCATTTGACATATGATCGCGACACGCCGCTGGCCAATCTGTACCTGAGCATGTTAGATGCGTTCGGCTGCAGCGAAGCGCGATTTGCGGACAGCACTCAGCGGCTGCCAGGCGTGTTGGCGTAGTCGTTTTGGATGAAATGCGTGCTGGTCAAACCGGCGAATCGTGCCTATGGTCTTTGGACTATTGGAATTGAACAAACAAGGAATCTCAAATGGCAAAGAAGATTGATTGGAGCTACCACCGACCTGGCTGAAAGACCTGTGGCAAAACGCAAGAGTATCTTGCGGAGGCAGGTGTCACAGTGGCGGAAGAAGTGAATGCCAAAAAGGATACCAAAGACGCGGAAGACGCGTTGGCTTTGGCCAAGACGGTGAAGGAAATCTACGCGGCCAAAGGAAAGAAAATTGTCCATTATGATCTCAAAAAAGATGCCCCGGACGACGAAGCGTTAAAGAAGATCATGTTGGGTCCGACCGGGAACTTACGAGCACCAACGCTACGAATTGGCAAGATCTTGCTGATTGGTTTTGATCAAGACACCTACGACCAGCTGCTGGGCTAAGCGTGCCGAACAACAAAGCCTGCGGGAATGATCAATGATCATTGCCGGCGCGCGTTATCCGTCCGGTGGCGATGGATGATGACTACTTTGGTCTTAGATGGGAAACCATTCAGGATGCGATCGGCTGTTTGGTTCGTCGCGAGCGTCCACGTCCTTGCATCTGGGAAGCCCTGACGAAGTGAGCGTTTTCTTATCGTCTTCGAGTGTGTGTTGGTTGCTGAAGACTTTTCGCTGAGGTCGCCGAACGTTGGGCCGGGGTACATCGAATAAAAGCGTCCGGGATACCCAGCGGTTGCGAGCAACCGGGGCTACCCTGGGATGAAGTAGGTGCAAACCACCACACGGGTCTTGTGTGATTGATACGAAGTAGACGCTACGTACCAATATGTCCCTAATAATCTGGGAAGCGACAATTGCTTGATCAACAGAATCTACGGCGATGTCTGCCACAAAGAAGAATTCTGCCTCCGATAGACCTGCTTATTTGGTTTGATTCAAAAACAAAAACGTTCCCAATTTGGATGCGGTTAACACGTCGGTTCGTCCGTTGCCATCCACGTCTACGGCGGCAATTTGCACGCCCACGCCCGAATGTCTGTCAATCAACCGAGGTGTGTATTGGGCTCCGGTTGGAGTGCGTTCCAGCTGGAACCAGTAGACCACCGGTGCCGCGTCAGGCTCGACATCTCCCGTAGGTCCGTGCGCCCAGCGACGTTTGCCCACCACAATATCTTTCAGGCCGTCGCCATCAATGTCGGCCAATTCCAGCGCATGGGGTTGCGAAAACGCGACGCCGTATTGATCTTCTTCGATACGGCCGCCCATGATCTTGTGCATGACGAATTTTGGTGACACGGTTTGGTCCTGCGATGCGGTTGGCTTGATCTGTTCGAACCAAGCCAAACCCCATTCGTGAGCGTGTAGGCTGGTGATCACATCATTATCGCCATCGCCGTCCACGTCATAGACGTGCATCTGCGCGCCGCCTCGATCTGGCGAAAACCTAGTAGCGTGAAACTTCCAAGTGGCTTGTTTACCGGCAGGCTGTTGATACCAGCCATCATTCAGAATCACGTCCCAAAGTCCGTCTTGATTGATGTCGCCGACGCCGGTTCCATGATAGAACTGAGGCCAATCGCCAGGATCTCCGATGGGACGAAATCGCCATGGATCTGTCGGTGAATTCGGCTGCGGTGTGACCCAGCCCCAGCGATTTTCCCAGTGGCAAATCAATTTGGGCGAACGGGACGAATTCGCATCCACCACCAGCGTTGGTGATTCACCTTGGATGCGTTCAAAGACAAAGTGCTTCTTCCAGAAAACGGATTCGTTCTTGGGGTTTTCGTACCAAAACGCTTCGTGCATGTGGACTCGACCCTGAACCAAAATATCGGTCCAGCCATCGTCGTTAAAATCGTGCGTAAAGACCAACATGCAATCAGACGGACTCTTCTCTGGCGGCAGCGGAACGGGTTGGTAGTAGGCATGGCGTTGTTGAAAGCGAGGACCGGCATACCAAAATGGTCCGGCAATGACATCGATGTGTCCATCTTGATTGATGTCCGCTGCCGTGATGCCGTCACAATAATATTCGCGATTCAGGTGCAGCTTTTGCCAGTGGATGGAAACGGCCGTTGTTTCGTTCGGGTCGGAATAAACGGGGCCCGCAAGCATGTTGACCGCAAAGGGAATGGCCAAAGCGATTCGAACAAAATGTGTTTGTAGATGAATCATGGTTGGAAACGAACCATCAAGATTGGTTCGGCACGGGTTTGAGTGGAAGTTGGTTGGTGCGAGCGATCCGGTTTCGCTGAGGAAGACTGGGGGCCAATATTTTCACTACCTTTTCCGCCGTCGCTCGGTAAGCCGTCAGTTTACCACCAAAGATGGACAGGATGCGAGGTTCACGCGGATCGTCGACCGGTAGCTGGGTTTCTCGCGAACGTTTGAAGGCGGCGCCGGTCGCCGCCGGGAGCACTCGGAGCCCAGCCCATTGATCGAGGACTTCGGTGGAACGGTTGGGAAAAAAATGCTGATAAACGTCTAACAAATACGATTGCTCTTTTTCCAACGGCCGAGCAAATTCGGGCGCTTGGTGATGGACCGTCTCGGTGGTGCCCAGCATCGTATGACCTTTCCACGGGATCACAAAGATCGCTCGTTGATCGGTTGGCGATTCCAAATAGTAACAACCTTTGGAGACAGGATCGGGCAGTTCCAGGTG
>JAGQOZ010000487.1 GCA_020426955.1 Planctomycetales bacterium | reverse complement strand
AACTGACGACCAACACACAATCGATCGATCGCACTACGTACGGCTATTTCAGCACGCCGACGCCGGGCACTATCAATGCCGGCCAATTCTCGTTGGCGCCACGGGTTTCCGATGTCACTCCGGCACCTGCCAGCATGGTCACGTCCGATGCCATGACTGTTGCCGCCAAAGTCGAGCGAACTCTGCGAGACATCACGGCGGTGCAGTTGGTTTATCGAGTGATGTATAACGACGAAGTTTCTATCACCATGACCGACGATGGAACCGGTGCGGACGCTGTAGCCAACGATGGGTACTTTACCGCGACCATTCCCGGCGGTGTTGCTCAGCCCGGGGAAATGCTGCGATACTACGTGGCGGCCACTGACCAAACGGGCGAAGTGGGCCGCTATCCGCAGCTGCTGGATACCAGTGGGACAGACCAATCAGCTCAATACTTAGGCACTGTCGTTAACGACCCGGCCGTGGATAGTGATCTGCCGGTATTTCAATGGTTTTCTGAACAAGTCTCACGAGCTCGTTCGCGCAGTGGAGCTCGGGCCAGCGTTTATTTCAACGGCGAATTTTACGACAACGTGTTTGTTCGCCAACGAGGTGGTGCGACGAACGGTAGTTCGCAAAAATTCAACTTCAATGACGATCAACCGTTCTATGTGAACGAGATTTTGGGGCGAGTGGCCGAATTCAACATGAACGCGCAGGGTTCGGATTCGACGTACATTCGTCAACCCATGGCGTTCAATGCCTATCGCGATGCCGGGAACGAATCTTCTGAATCGTTTTTGATGGCGATGCGAGTCAACGGGGCTCGAGACCGCACGGGCGTGTTCATTGAACAAGTGGATGAAGACTTTCTAAAACGCAACAAATTGGATCCAGACGGAGCACTGTACAAATTTGTGCAGCGTAGCAATTTGGATCCGGTCTTTAGCGATATTACCACCGGCATTGAAAAGAAGACTCGTCTGGACGAAGGCCTGGAAGATGTGGCGATGGTGGTAGACGGATTAACGCAAGCGAATCGAGCGGACCGAGGCATATCCGTCTTTGACAACTTCAATGTGGCGCAAATGCTGAACTACTTGGCTGTCCGCAGCATCACGATGGACGCCGATGATGTTCGCAAGAATTTCTACATGTATCGAGACACCAACGGGACGGGACAATGGTCCATTTTCCCGTGGGACAAGGACTGGACGTTTGGCATTGAAGGAGACGGCGGACCGGGGCTATCCCATCCGTTTTTTGGCGATGAAGAGCGTCGCAAGCCCAACGCCAATCAGTGGAATCGCTTGTACGATACCGTGTTCAACGATCCGGTGTTGAGCGAAATGTATTTGCGTCGATTGCGAACGGTAATGGATCAGCTTTTGCAGCCACCGGGAACATCCGATAGTGAAGGCCACTTCGAACAAGCCATTGTGCAAATTCAAGCGACCGCCACCAAAGATCTTTCGTCCGGAATTTTGGGACAAGCGAATGCCATTCGTTCGTTCCTGGAAACTCGCCGAGACACGCTGTACAACCAGCACAGCATCGATTTGCTGGAGTCTGGCGAGACTCGGACCATCATTCCTGAATTTTCGAACGTGGAATACTTTGTCCCCACCGACAATTCGCTCGGCACCACCTGGACCGGCATTGCCGCTCCGTCTAATGCAGCCGCGTGGTCGACTGGTCAAGCGGGCTTGGGCTTTGAATCGGGCAGCAATTTTACTGGCTTGATTCGAACCGAAGTGCAGCCGAATCAAGCATGCAGCGAATGTACGTCCATCTATGTTCGCATTCCGTTTGATGTAACCAACGCCGCGTCGATTGAGAAACTGACACTACAAATGAAATACGACGATGGATTCATCGCGTATTTGAATGGCCAAGAAGTGCTGCAACAGAATATTCGCAGCGGAGATGTGAGTTATGATATGCGAGCGAATTCGCATGCGAACTCGGCGGCTGCCGAATTTGAAAATTTCAACATTTCCAACTTCGCTAACCTGTTGGTCGAAGGGCGAAACGTCTTGGCCATTCACGGCGTCAACAGCAGTGCGTCCAGCAATGACCAATTGGTGTCACCACAATTGATTGAAGGCGTGATCGCGGACGATTCGGCGGCCGGAATTCCGCACGAACAAATTGGCAATCCCAGCATTCAGTTCGGCTCGTTTGACCACAACCCGGTCGGTGGCCAAGACCAAGAATTCATTGAACTGGTCAATCCGAACGATACGGCGGTCGATATTTCGGGTTGGAGTTTGACCGGTGGTGTACGACATTCGTTCCCGGCTGGCACGGTGATACCTTCCAATGGTTCGCTGTTTGTTTCGCCCAACGTCAAAGCCTTTTTGACTCGAGCAACAGGTCCCAGCGGCGGTCAAGGCTTGTTTGTCCAAGGCAACTACCAAGGCAATATGTCCAATTTCGGAGAAACCGTGCAGTTGATTGCGGCGGACGGAGCGGTGATGGATGCGTTTTCGACACCCGTCACGCCCTCGATAGCGCAACAATGGGTGCGAATATCGGAAGTGCACTACAATCCGCCCGGCAATGAAGAGACCACCGAATTCATCGAATTGACCAACATCAGTTCAACGGAAACAGTCGATCTGTCCGGCGTGACGTTGGCCGATGGACCCAGCCAACCGTTTGTGATCCCGGCGGGAACGCAACTAGGTCCGGGACAATTCGTCGTTTTGGTCAACAACCAGACCGCGTTTCAGGCGGCCTATCCCGGCGTGGCGGCCAATCAAATCTTGGGGCCGTATGTCGGTTCGCTCAGCAACAGTGGCGAACCGATTTCACTCACCGACGCCACAGGTAATGTGATTGTGTCCTTCCAATATGCGGACCATTCGCTGTGGCCGCAGGCTGCAGACGGAGTAGGTGCGTCATTGGTGGCAAAGGATTTGGGCATCCCGGCGGATGACTTTGAGAAATCGACGTCTTGGAGACACAGTTTGGAACTGGGTGGTAGTCCGGGACGCGTGAATGCGGCACTACCGACGATTCGCATAAACGAAGTCTTGGCCAATTCCGCGGCCAATCAGTTGGATTCGATTGAACTATTCAACTACGGTTCGCAAACCGTGGACTTGAGTGGATGGCGGTTGAGTGATGCAGCGGCGAACTTGCAGAAATATACGTTCGGCCCTGGTTCCGCTTTGGCTCCGGGGCAGTTTATGGTTATCAGCGAACAACAATTCAATTCTCAAGCACAAGGGGAAAACGCATTTGCCCTGGGCAGTGATGGCGACGACGTGTGGCTCACTTCGGCCACTGGCCAATTTGTGGATGACGTCCATTTTGGCGATAGCCGCACTGGCGAATCACTGGGACGCATTTCTGACGTGCAATTGTTCCCGCTGGCAGAGCGTAGCTTGGGCGCGGGCAACGGTGCTTATCGTCGGCCCGACGTAATAATCAGCGAAGTCCAGTATCATTCGCCTGACCCGACTGCCGAATCGCTGGCAATCTTTCCCAACATGACCGCGGACGATTTGGAGTTTGTGGAACTCTACAATCCCAGTCCGGCCACGGTGGATCTTGTGAATTGGCGAATTCGAGGCGGAGTGGATTTGGATTTTGATGCCGGTACGCAATTAATGGCGGGACAAACCGCCGTTGTCGTGCGTTTCAATCCCGGTCGCGAAGACAATGCCTTGCGTCGCCAAGCCTTCATCGCTCAATATGCTCTGCCCGCCGATGTCCTATTGTTAGGCGGTTACAGCGGTTCGCTCAGTGACAGTGAAGGCGCCATTCGCTTGGAAGCGGCAGTGCAGGACGGAGTGGATCCGAACAGCCTGTTACATCCGCTGCAAGACGCGGTGTTGTATTCCGATCGAACTCCTTGGCCCACTTCAGCAGACGGACAAGGCAATTCGCTGCAGCGAACCAATATCGACGCGGCCGGCGTGCTGTCGACCGTTTGGATGGCCGCAGCACCAACGCCTGGCGAATTCGGCAGTTCGTTTGATCCGGACGTGAATGGTGACGGACAAGTCACGGCCGCCGACATTGATGCCGTGTGCTTGAATGTTCGAGCGAACGTGGGTTCGTTTGATTTGGACGGCAACGGGCAGCTAAACAGTAATGACGTCTTGTTCTTTGTCACGGACGTGCTCCGAACCAGCGTCGGTGACGTGAACTTGGACGGAGTATTCAACAGCGGAGATTTGGTGGCTATCTTTACGGCTGGTGAATTCGAAGATGGCGTCTCTGGTAATTCCACTTATGCCGAAGGCGATTGGAACTGTGATGGCGATTTTGGCACGGGCGATTTGGTCTTGGCGTTCCAAGCGGGTAGCTATGTGGCCACCGCCACCAGTAGCGTTCGCGCCGAAACAGCGATAGATGCGCTGCCGGAGGAGGCCAGCCAAATTCAGCTTGCGGACATCGCGTTTGCCAATGGACCGCTGCAGACTGACTTCCGACAACCGACACTGGCAAGTAAAGTACTGCCAGACCTTCCAACGTTAGACGTGCGTCAGCCGCAACCGAAGGAGCTAAAATTCGAACCAACGGATCTTGCGTCTAAGCCGTCGCAATTCGCGAGCAATCAAAACATCATGAATTCTGATGCAGTTGACCGAACCATCGCTTTTTGGGACGAAGGAGAACTTTGGTAGGAATCGCCAATGAATTGATCGTTTTCATCTGTTAGAACGAGTTCCCATGGGAATTCGGTCATTTCGAAGATTGTCTGA
>JAGQOZ010000486.1 GCA_020426955.1 Planctomycetales bacterium | reverse complement strand
ACTTGAGGTTAAATGACATGATGAACTTCTTAGCAAAATTCAGTTTGCGCCAATTCGGGCATTCGGGCATTCGGGCACAAGTGACAAATTCGGTCGAACTGCCAGTTTCTTGGTGGCTATTGCGGTAACGCTCTTGTTGGCAAGTGACGTCCGCGCGGCAGTCTATGTTGTCGACACTTGGACCGAATTTGCAGACGCCGTGGATGCAATGAACGACACCAATTTGCATAGGGATGAAGACGTTACGATCGAAGTTGCGTCGGGCACCATCCTGTACCCACCGAGCTTCCAACAAGTCACGATTGCACCGCCTGTCGACGGAAACTCAAAAGCAATCAAAGCTGCGAGTACCGGTTCGGTTCTGGTGATTAATTGCGTATGGCTTATCGATTCGACGGCTAACGTAACGATTGAAGGCCTTGACTTTGTGCGAACGATCTGGACGCTTCCTGGATCGGCGGCGCACCAATCTGGACTTCTAAACATATGGGACTCAGAAGATGTTGAAATCCTTGATTGTTCGTTTGACGAACTTGTAAAGTCTCCGCCTAGCGGAACGATCTATCGATACATAACGCTACATGGGGATTCCAACAAAGTCGAAAATTGTTCGTTCGAATCCAAAGATTCTGTGGGCGATTGCATCTATGCGGCGATAAACGATACCGCGGTTAATACGCATTCAATCCGATATTGTGATTTCTATGGACCGATCGGTGGTCACTCCGCCATTCGGTTAGGGACCACAAAAAGAAACCCAAGTGGGCAAGTTAACGCTCACCTCAACCAGTCTGACGGCAAATGCCTGATTTATCGTTGCGTTTTCGCAGATTTTGACGATTCAGATTCTGAAGTCATTTCCAGCAAGTCTGACTTCAATCGATTTATTGAAAACTCTTTTTTGAATTGCAAGAGCTTCTTGACGCTTCGAACGGGTGACCACTGCACCGTGTTTGGAAATCGGTTTATTGGTGGAGAGGCTGGACTTCGAATAAACGGTGGACACCACACAATACTCAACAACTACTTCGGATCAATTGCAGGTTCAGACTCCTCCGGCCTTCAGAAAGGAGCTGTATGCTTCGTCGGAGGAAGGCCCTCTCATGACACCAATGCTGTTCACTACGAGGCAGCTCATCATTGCACATTCGCATTTAACACTATCAATGATTCAAAACGGATGGTCATGTTTTGCGGATATAGCGAAGCGGGAGGTTGGGCCACCGAATTTCCGCATGACAACGTCATTGAACACAACATCCTTTACTCGCAGTACGAATTCCTTCACCCAAATCAAGACATCCAAAAAGTCAGCCCGCAAACACTCCTTAGAATCTCAACTCCCTGGCATTCTCCGAATCCACCTTCTTCAGCACAGATTTCTGCTTGGCAATCGAATACGATTGAAGGAAACCTTCTTCATTCCAACGGACACGGCAAGCCGCTTGTCAATGACGTCGCGACGTGGGGCTGGATTTGGGATGGCGAGGTTCGAAAGAATCTTCTCGAAGATCAATGTTCTCATGCCGTTACGCTGGGATCTAGTGGTGATTGGACGCCCGACCCGGTCATCTCCGGAGCGGTTGATATGGGATGGAATTGGCAGTACTACCAATTGATGTTCTCGCTTTACACCGACTTCGATGGGATTAGTCGATCTGGTCCGTACGACTTGGGCTGTCACGAAGTCCAACCGTAATCCCCAAACGTTGTGTAGTGAATTATACGAATCTCGGTATCCAAAAGGGAATGAACAATGTTGAATCCTTCCAAGTTCCGTTTCCGGCAGCGACCAACGTTTGAAGCGTTAGAATCACGCCATGCGATGGACGGCATGACGCTAGTAACGACAGATGTTCTTGAAATACCAGCACACATCCACGAGCAACTGCTGGTTGATCTGGACGGTGATGGCGACGTGGACATCCTCAATGCGTCGCAACGCGAGGATTACTTTGACGTCATCGTGTCGTGGTTTGAAAACCTGGACGGACGCGGCAACTTTGGAGAGCGTATCGAGATCAGTAATGGGTTGATCGGACTCAGAGACGTGGTCGCTCTGGATGTGGAAGGCGACGGCGACTTGGACGTCGTCGCCTTCGCTTCGTCCAGGGCCTACAATGCCGGCGACCTTGTATGGTATGAAAACACGGACGGTCAAGGAAACTTCGGCTCCGGACAAACCATTCGCGACGACCTGTTTTCGGGCGGCTCCATTCCGCCTCACGTCATTGCCGGTGACCTGAACTCCGACGGACTGGATGACTTGGTGGTTGGAGTTAATCGAGACGTTTTGTACCTTAAGAACCTAGGCAATGGACAATTTGATGAAACTCGTGTTGCCCGGTCGCCCCTTGGCGCGGGGCATCAAGTCATGCCACTACTGTACGATGAAGATGGCGACGGAGACTTAGACGTTTTCTATTTCTCGGAAACCGGTTCTGGCTTGGTGCACAACTCCAATAACGGCGAAGAGTTTCTATTGCAGAATGCAGACTTGGATCCTGCAGAATATGGGCGCGTTGCGGATCTGGACGGTGATGGGCGGACGGACGTTCTCACTTTCTTGAATAATGGCCCGACCAGTTACTGTTGCATCACGTTGCACCACAAACGGACAGACGGTACGTACTCGATCGAAGGTATTGATGGAGGCGTATTCATCACGGATTTTGATGTGATTGATCTGGATCAGGATTCTGACTTGGACATTCTAATTGGTGGAACTAATGGCCTTACTTGGCTAAAGAATGATGGCAATTTAGATTTTGAATTGGAAACAATTTCTAATAAACAATCCCATTTCCACTTTGATTTTGCCGACATCGACCTTGACGGAACGACCGACGTGCTTTCAGCTAGTGAATTCTATGTCGACTTTACATTAGGATTCAACCATTCAATGGAGCGAATTCCGGATTGTCGGTGATTCGAATCGAGACGGAATATTTAATTCGTCCGATCTGGTGCTGGTGTTCCAAGCCGGAACGTATGAAGACAACATCCCCAATAACGCGACGTTTGATCAGGGCGATTGGAACCAAGACGGCGAATTCGATTCCAGCGATCTAGTATACGCAATGCAAGTGGGAACTTACGCTTTAACGGCTCTACCGGCAGGCAACGACATTGCGGCCAGTATTGACGCGTACTTTCACCAATTCAATCGCACAACAAGGCTCAATAAAACGCCCGCTACAATGCAGCATTGGGCATGAATCCTAGTCGAACCAAATTGCCAGCGGCGTGTTTGAAACCAACGGGATTTACGCCGAGTTCTGTGCGTAGCAGCGGCGTGCGGCCGGCAAGAAAGACTCGGCAGGAGCCTCGATCTCCCGAAACGCAAGACTCCGCGGGAGAACGAAGCTCCTGCTGAGCTCAGAATGGTTCCGACAAATGGAAGAATGCGTTCAATGCTGCCTCAACCACGTGCCAACGGGCTGGCTTGGCGGCTCATTTTCAGGATCAGCTCTTCCAAAACAAATCGCGCTTTCTCGGGGGCGGAATGAGTCCCCTTCAGTGCCAAGTCGGCTTCCAGCAGCCAGCGGTTGATCTGACCGGCTCGTTCCCGTCGCAGTTGCCCCAACTGTTTCTTGGCGAGTGAAAACTTGGCGGCATCCCAATGTGGAAAACCGGCTTCTCGTAAAGCCATATCCAAATTGTATTTGCCCGTTTCCTGTTCTTGAGCTTGAATGATCCGAGTTGCCGCGGCGAAGCGACGCAGATACCAGGACAATGGGCCGAACAGCCCCACCGGATGTTCGCCCGATTGCAGCAAGTGTTCTAACTGCACGAGTGCTTCTGCCGCATCGCCCGAAGTGGCTGCTTCCAACATCTCCCAAGTGGTCTTTTGTCTCCAACCGCCCACCACCTTTTCTATCAGCTCAACCGAAACCGGCTCGTTGTCAGAAACAAACAACGCCAACTTGGCGGTCTCTTGATCTAGCAAGCCCAGTTCCAGCCCCACCAATTCGAACAGAGCTTCTAACGCTTGTCCTTGCAGTTGGACATGGTGCGTTTGCTGGGCATAGGCCTGAAACCATTTCCGCACCGCCTTTTCGTCCACTTTGTCTTTAGAACGAGGCAGCAAGGGAAGGCGGCAGTCAATCACCAATCCTGCTTTAACGGCTTGTTTGTACAGATTGGTGTTAGCAGCAAACGTTTTCAATTCCAACGCCAGCACGCCGCTGTGATTGGACGCTTTGACCAGATCTTCCAATTGACTTCGATACTGGCTGACAAAATCGTCGGCATCGCGCACTACCACGGTTCGTTCGCCCGAACCGAACAAGGACACCATGGTCAATTCGTCATGGACGTCTCGCCAATCACACGTTTTGCCTTCAAACACCGTGGCGTCGTCCGCATCTTCGACCAAAGTGCGTTTAAGTGCCGAACGGACTTGACTGCGAAGAAACATTTCGTCTCCAAACCAAACGATAAACGCTTGATTTCGCAACGAATCGGGACTGGCCAGAATTTCAAAGGCGTGCTGAGTGGCGGACATAGCGGTGGCTCGCGAGCAAAGTATTTCCAGTTTGCTTCGAGCGTACTGATCTATGACGTTGTGGTCAACCGGCAATAAAGTAACACGGTTTTCGGATCGTTAAATCCGACACGGCATTACCGTCGGCTAGCGCCTAGACGCTCACGTGACTGTCGGCTAGTTTTGGACGCTCACGTGTTAGCCGGCCGGAGTCGCGGGGA
>JAGQOZ010000485.1 GCA_020426955.1 Planctomycetales bacterium | reverse complement strand
ACGAAGTGTTAGGCGTCCTGCAAAAGTGCTTGGAAGCCCTAGCGGTGGATTCGGATCGGATTTCGTGTTTTGCCAAATTAGACTATCGAAAAGGAAAATCAGGCCGGCTCAAGAGTAAGGTCGAAAGTGTCGAACGACATCTGGGGCGAAAGCTGGAAACGTAATTTTTTCGAATCCCGTCGTCACTGGCTTTGTATCGTGGTTTTTTGCCGAGTGTAATTGATATGGCACAAACGGAAACGGACGTGGTAATCATTGGCGGCGGAATCGTCGGATTAGCCACCGCGTATCAGTTAATCATGCGGTTTCCGCAACTACAAATTACTTTGCTGGAAAAAGAACGCGAAGTCGGCATGCATCAGACGGGACACAATTCAGGCGTCTTGCATTCTGGGATTTACTACAAACCGGGATCATTGAAAGCAAAAAACTGTCGCGACGGCAAAGTGGCAATGGAGCAATTTTGCACTGACCACGGAATTGAATTCGATCGCTGCGGTAAAGTAATTGTGGCAACTTCGGAACGCGAACTCGATTCGCTCCAACGGATTTATGAACGAGGCCAAGCCAACGGAATTCGCTGTGAATTGATCGACCAAGCTCGTCTGGCCGAATTAGAACCGCACGCTGCTGGTATCAAAGCGATTCACGTGCCCGATACGGGGATTGTCAACTACGGTCAAGTCTGCCTGAAGTTGGCGCAGATCATCCAGCAAAAAGGAGCGACGGTGGAACTGTCGTCCGCCGTGCAACAGATTCATCGCAGTTCAGAACGAGCGACCGTGGTGACGAGTCGCGACGAAATTAGAACTCGCTGGATCATCAACTGTGCCGGTTTGCATTCGGATCGTATTAGCAAACTGTCCGGACAAGATCCGCATGCGAAAATTGTGCCGTTCCGAGGCGAATACTATGTTCTTAAACCAGAAGCGTATCGACTGTGCAAGAACCTGATTTACCCAGTGCCTGATCCGAACTTTCCGTTTCTAGGCGTTCATTTTACTCGCATGATTGATGGTTCCGTCGAATGCGGCCCCAATGCGGTCCTGGCGTTTGCGCGGGAAGGATATCGCATGCTGGACATCAACGTGTACGACTTGTTCGAATCGCTGACATACCCGGGATTCTTGAAGTTGGCGGCAAAATATTGGCGAGTCGGCGCGGGTGAAATCTGGCGTTCCATCAGCAAGCCCGCCTTTGTCAAAGCGTTGCAAAAACTGATTCCTGAGATCCGATCGGATCAGTTGGAAGTGGCACCGGCTGGCGTACGGGCTCAAGCGGTTTCGGCCGATGGAAATATGGTGGACGACTTTTTGATTTTGGAAGCCGACCGTATTATCAACGTCTGCAACGCACCATCGCCAGCGGCGACTTCGTCCTTGAATATTGGGCAATCGATTGTGGAAAAGTTGGCCACCAGATTGGACTAGCCAGCTAGGCGGCGCGTCATTTTTCGCAGCCGCCAGTCAATTGTGCTGGGCGAATCGACATGCCTTGTCAATTAACGCCATTCGCCCGAATCCGGGTCGTACGTCTGCGAAGTTGTTCCGCCGTTACCGTCCGGAGTGGTTCGTTCGCCACTGATTCGATTACCTCGCCTATCGAATGATTCCACGGTAGTGCCGGTCCACTGACCGTCATCGTCATACGTTTGGGTGGTGGTAGTGCGACCGCCGTCGGCGTTTGTCCGAGTGGTCTGGCGTTCACGCAACATGCCTCGGTCATTGTACGTTTCACTGGATCTGCCAATGCGGTTGCCATCGGCGTCCAAATCAACATATTCGTCGGTCCAACCGCCGTCCAAGTTCTGAATGTGATGACGAGCAATTCGTCCTCCCGGCCGATCCGTTGCTTCCGTGTTATCATCTTCCGCAACCGGTTCCCATTCACCACTTTCTGGATTGTAGGATTCACGCTGAACGTTCCCGTCTTGGCCAACTTGCGTTTTCTGGCCACCCGTCCGTCGACCATCTGCGTCAAACGATTCGGTGGTAGAACCCGTCCACTTACCGTCCTCGTCATAGTTGTCGGTGGTTGTCGTTCGGTTGCCGTCTTCGTCTACGCGAATTGTTTGGCGTTCACGTAAGACACCACTTCGATCATACGTTTCGAAGGTCCGCCCAATGCGGTTTCCATCTTGATCGCAGTCGACATATTCGTCTGTCCATCCTCCGTCGGCTCGGCGAATAACGTGATGCGCACGTCGAGCACCTGGTTGCGGTTGCTGGTCCGTCTGGTCTTTTACAGACGAACCTTCGTCAGATTCGGTTCGATCTGCCTTGTCGTCACTAGCCGGATTATCTTTGGTGCCATCTTGCCGCTCCGGATCAACTTGGTTCGGTCCGTCAAACAAGATCCGGGGGCCAGCAAATACGAAATCTGCCGACATGTCATGAATTTCAACCGTCTCGGCTGGTTCGATGCCAGCGATTCCCGTAGGACCGATCAGCGCCGAATTTGCGAAATGGCCAATCGTTTGTACCTCTGCTATCCGAACTGCGGCGGGTTCGGGGGCAGACGCAACCAAGTCAGCTGCCATCAAGTGTCGGTCTTCTAGTTGCTGGAACGAAGGAAGTTTTTTTGTGTTTGGGGAAAGCTTGCGAGTCATGATTTTGGCCTTTCGTTTGGAATAGGATCTGAACTTGGTGGTTGCCTTAGCAACGCGTCCTCACCCTATCCATGGAACGGCTGGCCATTTGCCCGACACGATTGCGGCAGATTTCTGAAATTTTTATCATCGCTTAGTGCAACATCAGAAATGTCTGGGGAGTTCCGGCAAAATACGTTAGACTGTGGCGATGTTATTGCTGGCGGCCAATTTTCTGAAGAAAACGCATGGAGGTTATCATGGCTGGAAAATCACTGGTTATTTTAGTTGTTTGCATTGTCGAACTGAGCTTGGTTGCGCCACGGACATATGCACAAGGCAACTCGTCCAATCGTCGGCCGGGTCGTGAATTTGTGGAAGGCGTACTGAATACGCTGATCGAAAGTCAGCTGCCTTCGTCTTCTCAGCGAACCGCTCAGCCGTCTTCGCGCCGAGCGACCAATGTCAATATGCGAGACGTGCAGACGAATCTAGCCAGTTTTTCGCAAGAGCTTTCCAATCTGGTCGCCGAAATCCATGGCAGCGCCCATGTAAATTACGGATTTCGCGCGATTCTAAGCGACGCATTGCAAACCAACGCCACCGCCACCTTGCTGACTCGCCGCGCTGCCAACGAAACTAATTTGCGCAACTTAGAGGCGGGCTATCAGCAATTGGATCAAGAATGGAGATCGTTAGCGTTCAAGTTGGAACAAATCCGCAATCTCAACGCGCGAACCACCGACTACATTCGGCGCTGCAATGAACTCAATCAACGACTGGGCAATCTGTTTCAAACTCGTCCCCAAGTCAATGCTCGAGAACTTCAACGCAATTTAAACGATCTGTCCAGCGAATTGATGCACTTGCAAGACGACCTGGAGATTGAAGTGGATAACCGCAATCTGCGGTACGAACTACAAATGGAAGGACGACGGTTGTTGGCCATCGTGCGTCGGATTTCCAGCATGATGTTGGACCAAAACACGACGCCCAGTTCGGTTCGAACAGAATACCAAGCGTTTCAACGGCAATGGGATCCCTATTTGAGACGATTGCGCGAAGTCAATTCGCGTTATGTGGCTCGCCAAGTCCAACGTATTCAAGCTGCCGATCGTCAGATTCAAGAATTGCTGTGGATGACGCCCGGTGTGGATCGAACCGAAATTATCTATCTTTCTAAACAAGTCCAAACCGATGTTGAAGCGTTGATGAACAGTATTTCGCTCCGCCAATTGACTCGGTTGGATACCGATCCGAGTCGAACCGTGCGTTTGGCGAGTTCGCTGAGCGGTTACTGTGACGACTTTGTGACGTGCGTCCAAAACGGAGACAGTGACCAAACGCTGGCCAGCATCTTCAATTTCTTGGATGACGAATGGAAAGGTCTTTCGTCAGACATTCAGCGCATCGATTCTCGTGAAGCTCGGCAATACGACCGGTTGATTTCCAATTCGCTGGGACAGCTACGACAAATCTTGCGAGCGGCACCGCAAATGGACTTAGAACGAGTGGTCCAGTCGGCGGCGGCGTTGGAAAACTATGCGGATCAATTTCAGGTCTTAGTTGGTCAAGTTTTGAACGAAAACAACCGGTATACTCGCGAATTTCGCAACGAAATCACCAATAACGCCAATCGCTTCCGTCAATCCGTGGAACAGCTTCACGCCGATCTACATCGCAACGTCGATCGCCGAACATTGCAACAACACGCCACCGATGTCGTTACGTATTGGGAAGGCATGAACAATCAAATTGCTCGCTTTCCACTGGAAACTCGCAACCGCTTCTACGACCTCCGCAATCGTTCCACGCCGTTAGTGGTGGACGTACAGACAATGCTGACATTGTAGGGTGCAGCATTGGATCCAGGCGGCGGATGGGACTAGTCCCAATATTCATCCGGTTCATCTTCGGCTTCTGGATTGAGCGGCAAACGAATTTCTTCGTTGAACCAGCGATTCAGGTCGACGTTCTTGCACCTGGAACTGCAGAATGGCATGGATGAATTGCCAGACGTTATCACCGCTTGGCCGCAAATGGGGCAAGCCAGTGATTTGGTGGATGAAAATTTTGGTTCTTGAAACATGCGACTCTCCATCGCCTGATGCATCGTGAAGACG
>JAGQOZ010000484.1 GCA_020426955.1 Planctomycetales bacterium | reverse complement strand
GTTGGCCGGCGGTACCAATTTGCGATCCGACGAATGATCCGTACTGCGATCGACCGCAGTAACTTCCTTGGCTGTCGCTTGGCCGGACGACGTTGTTGTTCGCGAAGATTTTTTCCGAATGGCGTCCGTGGGCGTCGTTACGTCGCTTGCGGAACTCGAACCACTGTGACGTTTGCTAGCCGATTCGCGATTCGATCGTGACCGTCGCTTTCCGGACGATTCGCTGGAACGATGGCGAGACGAACGGTGCTGGGAACCACCAGCCGATCTTTCTTCGGACCGTTCACTGCGGTTGGTCTTGTCGTCGTCGCCACTCACGTTCGTCACCTGGATGTAAAAATGCTGCGGTTGCGTTCGTCGCACCTGTGCATTTATTCTACCGAGCAATTCGAATCAGAGTACGACCTTGCACGCCGCCTGCCAAAATCTTCTGGATTTGCGCAGCAACTTGATCCAAGGAAATTTCCTGGCAGATTTCTTCCAAGCCGTCCAAACGCCATGGTCCAGCCAGATTTTTCCAAATCTGGACTCGGTCCGGCATCGGACACAAGGCGGAAGTGATACCCAACAGTTTGACACCTCGCAAAATAAACGGAAACACGGTCATCTCCAATTGATTTCCCGCGACCAAACCGCAAAACGTAACCGCTCCGTTGACTCGAGTTGACTTCAGCAGATTCACCAGCGTGGTTCCGCCAACCGTGTCGACGGCGGCTGCCCAGCGAGTAGACAGTAGTGGTTTGCGACCATCGTCCGAAAGTGCCGAACGATCAACCACGGCGCTGGCACCCAATTGCATCAACCACGGCGCGGCGTTGGCTTTGCCCGTCGAGGCCACCACTTCGAATCCCAGCTTTGCCAGCAGCATGACCGCCAGACAGCCTACTCCGCCCGTCGCGCCCGACACAGCCACAGGCCCATCCGTCGGCTGCACAAACTTCAGGATGTCTCGTACGCATTGCGCGGCAGTGAAGCCGGCCGTGCCCAAGACCATGGTTTCGCGCAGTGTCAATTCTTCTGGCAACGGCACAACCCATTCCGCCGGCACTCGAATCCGTTCGCTCCATCCGCCCCATCGTTCGGCGCCTAGTTCATAGCCCGTGACAATCACCGCTTGTCCCACGTGAAAGCGACTGTCTGTTGTTTCAACAATTCGACCGGCGGCATCAATGCCCGGTACATGCGGCAATGTCTTGGCCACTCCTGGATTGCCCGTAGCGGCCAACGCATCTTTGTAATTCAGTGACGACCATTCCACTTGAATGATGACGTCACCCGCCGGTAGGCGGTCTGTGGACAGCGACTGGAGCGAACCGTGTATTTCGCCTGCGTCGGGATGACGTTGCACGTAGTAGGCATGAAACGGCGTGTTTGAATTGAATTCGCTCATGGCTTGTTTGCCCTTTGCGGACTGGAATACTTCGGAAACTTCATGTGGCACTTTTTGAACTACTGTAACCGATGCGACCGCAACCAGACAAATCCACGCGGGGTGACTCGAAAAATTGCCGAGGCCAATTAGAATAGACGTACTCTATTGGCGGCAGTAACCAAGTAGTGGCGGGACCATGCGAGAAGACAAGCTGCAATCCAGTCGATACGAATTCAAATATGTAGTGACCGAAGAGAAGGCACATCAGATTCGTGAATTCGTTCAAATGCACCTGGATCCGGACGACTTTACCGCTGGTAAAGAGGGTCGTGGTTATGACGTGCACAGTCTGTACTTGGATGGCCGTTCGTTCCCAACCTGTGTCGCGGTAATTCATGGCGAAAAGAACCGCTACAAACTGCGACTGCGGTTCTATGACGAAACCGGACCCGTGTTCTTTGAAATCAAGCGCCGAGTTAACTTGGTGATCCTGAAGCAACGAGCATGTGTGCAGCGCGAATTTGCCTTGCAACTGCTTGACGGAGCACGCCCCGATCCTCGCTTTCTAACTCAGCCCAACAGCGGCAAACACCTAAAGGCGTTGTACAATTTCTGCGAACTGCGTGATGCCATCGAAGCCCGGCCTGCGGCGTACACTTCGTATCTACGCGAAGGTTACGAACGGCACGGCGACAATGCGGTGCGAGTCACCTTTGATCGAGAACTCAAGGCGGGCAAGTTCAATGGTCAATTGAGCGTAGCGGATCTGCACTTGTGGGATCGGCCAGAAATGGGCGGAGTGGTTTTAGAGCTGAAGTTTACAGATCGCTTTCCCAAGTGGATGCTGACCCTGGTGGAAGCCTTCAATCTGACTCGCACCGGCTTTGCCAAATACTGCAAGTGCGTTTCGCTGGTCCACGACCTGGGCTACGACGCGTAGATCAATCGAAGCGACTCAGTTGCAGCGAAGCAGCGGTTCGTCTATTCTGCTGTCTAGTAATTTCTGCTTAAAAGCTCGAGCGAAGGTGGCGGACATGCATGATCGAAACGCGCGAATCGGCGCGGTACTCTGTCTGATCTATTCAGCCGTATACAGCGGCTTTGTACTTCTGAATGTGTTTAAGTCAGACATCATGGAGACCACTCCGCTGCCCGGCATCAATCTGGCCATTCTGTACGGATTCGGATTAATCGTGTTAGCGTTTTTGTTGGCGTTGCTATACGGTGTGCTGTGCCGCAACGACGTCAAGCCGGATACGTCCCGTTCGCAAGATCGCGTGGAGGGCCAATCATGATTTACGAATTGTCCTACTTCGCGCTGGCCATCTTCCTGGCATTTGTCGGCGTCACGCTGGGAATCAGTTTTTACTTTGGCAGCAAGGCCAAGTCTTCCCAAGGCTACTTTGCAGCCCACGGGCAGATCCCATGGTTCGTCAATGGAATTGCCTTCGCCGGCGACTATCTGTCGGCCGCTTCGTTTCTGGGCATCTGCGGCATGATTGCTTTTTACGGCTACGATGGCTTCTTGTATTCCATTGGCTACTTGGCCGGTTGGATTGTGGCGTTGTTTGTCATTGCCGAACCCATGAAACGGCTGGGCAAATTTACGTTTGCCGACGCGCTGGACGCCAAGTTTCAATCACCCGGCATCAAACTGGTCGCTGGAATCAGCACGCTGGCCGTCAGCCTGTTCTATCTGATTCCGCAAATGGTTGGTGCCGGAGTCTTAATTCAACCACTGCTGGGATTGCCGTACTGGAGCGGTGTCGTTTTGGTGGGTGTCACCGTCATTCTGATTGTGGTCACCGCCGGCATGGTCTCGACCACCTACGTGCAATTTCTGAAGGGATCGTTATTGGTCTTCTTCAGTTTGGTACTGACCGCCATGATTCTGGCACGAGGTTTCACGGTCAAAAACGGTGGACAAGATGGCCATGAATTTCTGACGCTAGGTCCCGTTCAAAACCTAGATGACAGCACCTTGTCAGTTCTGCCCGAACTGGCCGACTACCAACCGTTGGCTACCACCGACGATTGGAAGGAAAAGCCCTATCTGCGACTAATTAAACCGGAAACGGCAGAAGTGCTAACCCTGCGCATTGACGAACAAGCCGACGGAAGTCTGTTGCTACGAGAGTCCCAAACGGTGACCAAAACGGCAGACGGCAAGACATTAGTCAACGGGCGCATCAAGGGAACCAAGAAGGGCGAACCGGAACTTCACCCGGTAGGTTATGTCAGTCGTTTACCTAACGATGCGAAGGAAACGGGACCGCTGAGCGTGGTTTCGTTTTTCAGCACGTTACAAGCGAGCGAAGTGACGTTGTGGTCCAAAGACGTCGTCAACTTGGCCGAAGGCGGTTCGACCACGGTCTATTACCCAAAACCAACCGCCGGCGCACAGATTCTTCGGCCCGGCGAACATCCTCGTTTCAAAGGCATTCGCAGTGACAAGGCCATCGATCGTTTGAATTTCATTTCGCTGATGTTGGCGCTGTTCTGTGGAACCGCTTCACTGCCGCACATTTTGATTCGCTACTACACGGTGAAGGATGAAGCGAGTGCCAGGAAAAGCACCATCGTCGGCATCGCCAGTATCGGCTTGTTTTACGTCCTAACGCTGTACATGGGGTTGGGCGCGATGACCAGCGGCGCGCTAGATGTCACTGACAGTAATATGGCCGCTCCCTTGCTGGCTCAGAGTATGAGCGAATGGTTGTTTGCCGTGATTTCGGCCATAGCTTTTACCACGGTGTTAGGTACGGTCAGCGGATTGATTCTGGCCAGTGCCGGTGCGGTGACGCACGATTTGATCACCAGCTATCTGAAAATCGATTTCAACGATACGGAAAAAGTACGTATTGCCAAGATTTCGTCTGTGGTGGTCGGCGCGATTGCGATTGTGCTGGGCATTCTGTTCGAAAAGATGAATGTCAGCTACTTGGTGGGCTGGGCCTTTAGCGTGGCGGCTTCAGCGAATTTACCGGCGCTGGTAATGCTACTTTTTTGGAAAGGGACCACTCGGCAAGGCATCATCGCATCCGTAGCCGTAGGCATGATCAGTTCCTTGGGTTGGATTTTGCTGAGCGAAGACACGTACGCCAATGTCTACGGGCTGCCCGCCAGCGACGCGATTGTCCCGTTTAGCCAACCCGGCATTGTGACAATCCCCTTGGGCTTTTCCGTGTTATTTGTGGTTTCCAAGATGACCGCAAAACGGCAAGCACAATAATTCGAGCACATTGTGTTGGTAGTACCGCCTTTAGGCGGAATTTGGCAGGACAAGAAACGGGTCTCGTATCCGCCTAAAGGCGGGACTACGCACGCCAAATTGTCATCTCGGAAATGAAC
>JAGQOZ010000483.1 GCA_020426955.1 Planctomycetales bacterium | reverse complement strand
AGGCACCGTCACGAATTCCCGCCCCCAAGTATTCGTCGCAGGAAGTTGTTCTACCAGATGGTCGCAAGCGCTAAACTGCGTCGGCACAAACGCACAGCGATTGCCAGCCAAGACGGCAATCGGATTGTCACTAGTGATCTGCGTACCAGTCAAATCGGGATTGAAATTGAATAGTCCACTTCGCTGGTCTTGCAACAAATAGGTTTCGCCCTGTTGCAAAGTAATCGAATGCGCTGGGATGGCAAAACTGGTATCGATGACGTTGAAATAAACAATCTGTCCGAAAGGCACTGTAAACTGATGCCGACCGATTTCGCGCACACCAATTTGCAGATCGACTTGCTCATTCAAGCCTGTTAAACCTGGATTAGCCCCGGGAATTCGCGAAATGTGAAAACTAACTGGAACTGGATTCGCATCGCGGCCACTGATGACTAGATAGTAGGTGCCGGACGATATGGCTGTCGCTGTGAAATTGAGCCCAGAATTATCGCTACCAATTGTAGCTCCGTTGGGTCCCACCAGCCTCCAGTTGAGATTGCGAGCTGTACCCTGAGTGTTGACCACTTCCAACATATCTCTGGCATTTGCTGGTATTAGAAAAACCTGCGTCTCGAAACCCGGTGTGAGCGTGATGCTGCTATCGACGTCGAACTCGAGTATCGGAGCAAGATCGAGATTGTCGATGCGGAAATCGTAACTGACTTCCGTGTCCTGCCCACCATCAATCGAGACGAAATACACACCCGACTCAGGAACGTAAACGTAGGGAAGCCCACCACCTTGATCCGCATTCCCATTTCCGGAAACCAGCACACGCCCGCCGAAATTGGCGATTCGCACGCTGTTCGTGTGATTAGTGGTGACCAGTGATTCGTATCGAATGCGTTGGCCTGATTCGAGCTGTATACGGAAAATCTCCCGGCTACGGCCAGGTGAAAGCGTGCCACTCACTCGCTGGCCAAAATTGATCGTCGGGAACGACTCCTCATCCGAGGAAAGCGAGAACGTGACACTGGTTGCCGCGCTCTTGTTGCCAGCGATCCTGACATAGTGTCGGCCACTGTGAACGATGCGTGTTCCTGCGTCGTCTCTGACCGTTACGTTGATCAGCCGTTGCAAGTACGGATCGTACAGCTGCAGCGGCACGTTGTCGTTAAACGTTCCGTCCACGGCCAGCAACTGCCCAGCGACCGCATCGAACGCGAAGAACAGGGTCTCCTGCCCAGTCGCGATCTCGGCGTTAACTGGAGTGCCCATAGTCAACAAACTGGGAAAGGTCTCAAGATCGAGTACCCGAAACGTGTAGCTGCCAGCTGCCGAAGGATTGTTACCGCGCAGGGTTATCCGGTATGTGCCGGATTGCGGCAAGAACGTTGGATCGAAAGGAATATCGCGAACTTCCGCAGCCGTCGAAAAACCAGTGAAAACGCGACTTCCATCGGGCGCTGTCACTTCAATATTCAGATTCTCGCTGGCGGTATCGTGCCCATCAATGAGCAACGGCGTGCCAGCGGGGCCGGTAAATTCGTAGCTGGCAGACTCGCCTGCCGCGATGGTCAGTGTCTGGGTCGAATTGAAGCCGAGCTTAGGTGTCGCTGGATCTGCAAGCTGCGAGGTCTGAAAGGATCCCTCACCAGCGTCTGCCACGCCTATACCGCTGACGATCAACGTATAGTCGCCGGTCAACAACATGCGACCGGTTAGATTACCGCCAACGTTTGTCAGACTGAGTCGATTGCCAGCCGGATCGTATAATTGAAACTGAGTACGTCCCAGATTCGTACCAACTCGATTTTCAATACCTAATGTTTGACCGGCAACTCCTTGGATTCTGAAAAGATCAGACGAGCCGTCGGAGAACGCAAAATTGGTTGTGGTTTGAGTTGGTATCACTGGTGCCGCAGCTACATCACTCATGACAAACGCATAGGAAGCCTCAACGATGGTACTCGATAGGACAACGTAGTAGCGGCCTGACTCCGGTAGGACGATCATCTGATCGGTCGCAGTGATGTTGCGAACTACCAACTGGCCGCCGGGACCCAACAAATCGAATCCCACCTGTCGGTTGTCGTCATGCGAATCAAAGTAGATCTGTTGGCCAGCTTGACCCGCAAACTGGTAAACCGCAGCCTGACCTCGAATATCGCCCCCGCTGCTGAGCACTGTGTCCAACTCCAAGTTAGGTGCTTGCTCCATATCGAGCATACGGAAAGCAAAATCAAACTCAGCATTCTGTTCGCCGACAACCAGCAGATAGTAGGTGCCAGTCTCTTGAAAACGCAAAGGATTGAATTGATTGGCAAAGGTATTCTGATCGACGTTCACCCCGAGCGTGTAGTTGTCACCGCTGGGCGATATCAACCAGACCTTGGCATTCGGCGCGGCTGGGTTAATTGGGTCGTAAACGAGTTGTTGACCAGCGGTGATATCAAAGCTGACCACCTTGGCCTCTCGTCCCGTGGGAAAGTTCATTGTCGTCAAGTCGCCGATGACAGAGGCGACCGCAGCTGAAACGACGTCGATTGCTTCGAATCGATAGTGGCCACTGTAGCCTTCAAAAGGCGGTGCAACTTGCAGCGACCATTCTCCTGACTGGTCGGTAATGAATGGACCAATATCTGTGCCTACGAGAGACTGGACGTTCAACGGTGTGGTCCCCGACGGACGCAGTACGCGTGCATCGCTATCGGTCGTGGCGAAGGTGTATTGGCCAGGAACGATTTGGACCTGTGTTTCATCTTCCGTGGCGACAATTAAGAATTGGCTACCGATGGGACTAGCAGTCAGACGGTGCGTGTTGCCATAACCCAAATCGATGTACTCTTTGCCGAGCGAGTCGACGGGCAATGCCAGAAAGGCGTCTGTCGTATTGACGGCTCGGCTAATGCCATAGACGGTGACCGGGTCGAGCGCCACTATGTGCACCCCCAGCTTCTGGACTACGCCCACCAATTCGGCTTCGACGTCGAAGTCGGTCTGAGTGTCGTTGGAATTGTCGCTTTCGTCATTGCTCGGGAGCGGGACGGCGGTAACTTCACCAGGGTTGACAGCGAATTCAGCACGGAATGGCAACATCGTGTCGGGGTCGATCAGGCCTGGGACTTCGACAAAGCCTGTCGTGGCGGTGTCACCGGTAATGTGCAGTGATTTCTCTGGAGTGTTGATGCTTTCAAATAAATTGTCCGGAAAGCCAAACCAGAATTCCGTTCCGCGACTATCGATGACGGAGCCATTTGTTCCTTCACCTTGACTCCCAGCAGTTTCAGTGCCCGTGGCGGTCAAGGAAGACTGTGTCTGCTGACCAGCGTTCGTTGGCAATCGGCCTGGAATCGCGCCAACCGGTGGCGCGGTGGTCGACGCTGGCTGAGTTCCCACAAACTTGTTCACGCCAGAGCTAGGCGTTACACCTGCGTTTGCACTTGGGCTGGTAATACCAGCGCCAGCAATGCTAGATGAACTTCCTTCGCCACCGCCGCCGCTCGGAGCGAATTCTATCTGCAGAGATTTGATCAATACCGACGTTTCGGTATCACTGTCGTTGTTTACCAAGCGGACGACCAGTTGTGCTTCCATGCCTGGCAGCAGACTAGCCAAAGACAGCGAGACCTTGTTGCCAACCTGCGTTGCATCGCCGGTGAGTAGCGCTTGTTGACCTTCGGTGATATTGAAAAATGAATCGCCGCCCAAGCTCAATGTCCGCACGGCCGTGCTGCCCGATTTATCCAGCAACGACGCCTCGAAGGCATCATGCACACCTCCCTGCGACGAAGTGTCGAAACTCAAGTTTTCAAATTCAAAAGAGATCGCCGAGGCACCTTCAGGTACGACAAAATCTGACACTAACGAAGTGATCAATGAATTGCCTTCGCGCAGCAGTGGCGAACAGGATTCGTTGGCGAAGCTGCCCGCGCCGTCGCCGCTGCCGCCGGATTGTTCGAACAACCAGCCGGGTCTAGGACGTGTGCCGTTCAGAAAGTTGACGATCTGCAAGACGTCCGAGGGCGATACAAACGTATCGCAGTTAACGTCGTGAAACGGAGGCGGAGAGAATCCGCCTTGGCCGACCACGTTCAACTTGCCCGTATTGGGGTCGCTGACGCGTGGGCCGTTGAGTTCGTTGACAACCACCAAGACATCATTGGGAGCAATGAAGCCGCCCGCATCTCCGGTGGTATTGAGTGGATTGAGAACATTGTTCCAATCCGAACCGATCAACAATCGACGAGCTTCAAGTTGTTCAATGCGACAAACTCGCGCACGTCGCCGACGAGAACGCTTAGCAGGCACAACCGCCGATTTATTCACCGGACCACGAAGCGTTTTACGATGGACCTTTGGAAAGCTCATGATGTAATCCTGTGGTGCCGTTTCAGATTCAAATCAGCGCTGAGCAGAACGCCAGCCATAGTCCCTTCAAAGTGGGCTTGCCCGAGAGCTATCATGATAAACCAACCAGCGCATGCTTCCACAATTTGCTTCGTTCCATGTATAAAAGTTCACATTTCTAAGTCGAACACCTGGCCGTTAGCGCACCTCAGTGAGCCGCGGGCCGTCAGGCATCGGTTTTCCGCTCAGTGAGCCGTGAACCGTCAGGCATTGGTTTCTTGTCTCGTGAGATCCATGCGATAAGGAACTGAGGAAAAAAAACTTGGGTGTTTACTGTGAGTGGAATTGATCGTTCAAACGTGGAAGTGTCTTGTCGCGGACGGTGGTTTCACTTTGCCGAA
>JAGQOZ010000482.1 GCA_020426955.1 Planctomycetales bacterium | reverse complement strand
GTTTTTCATTTTTCATTTTTCATTTTTCATTTTTCATTTTGCGTTTTGCTCTTTGCATTTCGCATTTCGCATTTCGCATTTTCAGGTTTCGTCACCTCTTCCTTTACGGGGGATTTAGAGTCGATCGTCGCCGACGGCTTGTTCGGAGTAGATTGGCATGTGGCGATAATAGACTTCCAAAATCATGGCGGACATGGCTGTGATGTAGAGTCGACCACCGACGGACGAACCGTGGTCGTTTCGAAAATACCAACTCCCTTTTTCTGAACCTCGACGAGATTGCGTTTCCACCAAATGGTCTCGCAGCCGCCGATTCCAATCGTCCCAATGAGGCCCGCCCACGTGATGCATGACCTGCGTGGCGTAGTAGTCATAGTACACGTTGTTGGCTGAAGGGCCTTGGCGAACCAGATATTCGATACCTCGCGCAATCCCAGGGTCATGCTTTCCCCAGCCTCGATACATGCGACACAGCAAACCGATGGCCGTGGTGCCGGGCTGAGCAATCGAGTTGGTGTATCCGTACAGCGAATTGTATTCTCCGCTGGAGACGGAATCCAAGAACTGATCCATCTTGGTCAGCGTTTCATCTGGCACTGGTAAACCGGTCAACTTGGCACTGGTCAGTCCCATCGCCTGCCAACCGACCACAGATGTGTCGCCCGCTTGTTGAGGTTGATAGCGCCAGCCACCGGCGACGTGTTGTGCGCGGACCGTAAAATTGATCGCTCGTCGCGCGGCTTCGCGCAGTCGGTCGGAACTCAATTCGGGATCCTGAAACGGTTTGTCGGTCGATTTGCGTTGATACTGAGCTTCGTCCCATTCGGCACTCATTGCATACGCTTCGCAGATGGCCAGCGTAGCGATTCCGTGCGAATACATCGTTCCATTTCGATCCCAAAAACTCCCGTTGGACTCTTGACTTCGCAGCAGATACCGCAAGCCTTTGGCCACGGTCGCTCGATGATTGCCTCGCAAATGGGTTTCGCCAGCGCCCAGAAACGGCAGCAGTGCCAAGCCCGTAGCGCCGTTCTGCGCGAAGACGGCCGAACCGGGATTTCCGCAGCGTCCACAGCGACAGCGACGCAGATCAAAGTTCCAACTGCCGTCCGAATTTTGGTGATCCGCCAGCCAACGCAGAGCTAGGTCGACCGCTTCTTCGCTGGCCGCCGACGCTCCATTGGCAACCGCGTTGGCTCGCCGAGCTTCTCGGCCGGCAAACGCCGCGTCGACGGCGCCGACTGATAGCGAAACGCTGCCGACTTCGGCAAACAGATCGGTCGTCTGGGCCAAGGGGACTTCGCCCGAATCGACCGACGTATCCACCAGAGATTCAAACAGCGCCGTTTGATCGGGCAGTTCTGGCTGCAGTTCCAGCGGAGCGAGGTCGATTGGGGAAAATTCGTCTGCGGATAGTTCGAAACTGGCATCCAGTCGCAGGTCATCATCAAAATCTTCCGGCCGACTTTCAGAATTCAGTGACAACTGCAGCGGCAAAGGGCGAATGCGAACGGGCACAATAAGCAGTGCCAGTAAAATCAGCGCGGCCATATGGACGCACAAACTGACCAGCCAGCTGGGCATCTTGCGAATCACCGCCAGTTCATCTTCTTGGAACGGAACGTCATCATCCACCTGAACGTCACCAATAAAAACGGGTGGCGAAGCTCCCGCGTCCGGCGGACCAAATCGGATTTGCGGTCGGTCTGGCCGAGGAACGGACGAATCGGTCCGAGCAATGGGCGGGCCGACGGGCGTTGGCATTGGCGAAGCAACCATGGGTGATCGAATTGACTTCATGATTTGGCAACCCCATTTGGACGATTTTGCGATCGCATGTTGGTTGTAACGCGTTTAGGCAGAAGTGATTGTTCGCAAACCAGATGGCGACGTTCAAATAACATGTTCGGGTCATTCCGCCTCTATATTGTGAGCGTCAAGGCGCGAGCCGACGGTGATACTTTTCTTTCCGCCTGAAGGCGGTACTACGAACACGTGCTGTGAGCGTCAAGACGATTGCCGACGGTGATACGACCATTTCTTACCGGTGGCGAGTTGTCTTGCAACTCGCTTATTTCCAAAACGATGCTTAGAGTCCGGATACGGATTGGTTCCATTCAGGCTGATCCATCACGGCGATGGATCGTTGAGCTTCGTTCGAATCGGGAGCCATGCGAATAATTCGCCGGTAGATCCGATTGGCTTTATCGGTTTCACCTTTTTCGGTCAACGCTTTGGCTTGTTCGAATAAGCGTTGGGCATTGCGAGCGATCCGAGCGGCTTTGGGCGAATTCGTTTCGCTTTCAGGTTGCGAAGCCACCGATTCGAACTCGGGTTCCGCCTGTTGGTTCGCCAATTGACGTTGCATCAAACGGAGTTGCTGATATTGCATCGCCAGCTGGTTTTGGGCCATTTGGTATTGCTGGTACTGCCTGGCGATCGCCATGTTCTGGCCCAATGCCGATGCACCCAGCGGCGCGAACTGTCCAAGGTTGCTGGACGGAATTCCCTGAAAGCTGCCTCGTGCGGAAAGCGGACGCGTACTGCCTGCCGCAGAACGACTCATACCGCTGGATCGAGAACATTGTGCGGATAGTGGCGAACCGATGACGAACAACGCACACACCAATAGCCAAATGCCAATCTCTGTCTTCATGCCGATTCTCCTTCTGTTCTGATGCCGTCGACCAATAATCGGACGGTTCGCCGCAGGTCAAAAAACCGCCTAGACGCTCGCGATATTATTGGAACGTCGTTTCTCGAGCGTTACTTTTGTAAGAGGCCGACGACATTAATGGAAAGTAACACATTTGATTTCAAATCGTCAAACCAATGTCTGCCAACCGCGTAAATCCATGGTAGGATAGCCGCTTTGTGGTGCCGTTTTTTCTCCTGACAACGGGAACAGAAAGTATGGAAATTCGTTTGCGAACCGTCGTTTGTCTGACGCTAACTGTTTGGTCGTTCTTTTGTGCAAGTCATCTTGTCACTGCACAAGATTTGCCGGCCATGACCGACCTTGATCGCTATGTCCACCATGATGATGGTGCGTACCAATGGAAAGTGGTTTCGAACCAAACGGGCGACGCCTTCAGTACGGCGGTGATCGACATGACTTCGCAGAAATGGCTGACCGAAGACAAAGTCAATCGCACGCATTGGCAACATTGGATCACCATTGCGTATCCCAAAAAGGTTCGCACCAACAAAGCGTTTCTGATGATTGGCGGCGGTAGCAATCGGCCCAATCCGCCCGGTGCTCCTGACGACATGATTGTCAAAATTGCCGAAGCCACCGGCAGCGTCGTGGCGGAACTAAAGATGGTGCCCAATCAACCATTGATCTTTCACAACGACGGGAAACCTCGAGTGGAAGATGATTTGATTGGCTACACTTGGGATCAATACATCAAGACGGGTGATTCGTCCTGGTTGGCTCGCAACGCCATGGTCAAAAGCGCCGTCAAAGCCATGGATACCATCACCGCGTTCATGGCCAGCGAAACCGGTGGCCAACAGAAAGTGGATCAATTTGTGGTAGCCGGTGGTTCGAAACGAGGTTGGACCACTTGGCTGACCGGCGCCGTTGATTCTCGAGTTGTGGCGATTTGCCCGATTGTGATTGACGTCTTGAATGTCCACGAATCGATGCGACACCACTTTGCTGTTTACGGTTTTTGGGCGCCGGCCGTGGGGAACTATGTCCAGCACCGCATCATGGAACGCCTGGAAGATCCTCGGCTAACCGATTTGTACAAACTGGTCGATCCGTATTACTATCGGCATCGATTGACCATTCCCAAGTTTGTGGTCAACGCGGCGGGCGACCAGTTTTTTCTGCCCGATTCCTCTCAGTTTTATTGGGACGATTTGAAAGGTCCCAAATATTTGCGGTACGTGCCGAACGCCGACCATGGCCTAGATGGAAGTGACGCCATTGAAAGCATCATTGCGTTTTATTCGCTGGCGTTGACCAATCAAGACGGACCGGAATTTTCATGGACTAACGAAGCAGACGGTTCGATCCGAGTGACCACCAAGACAAAGCCGGCCGAAGTGCGTTTATGGCAGGCGACCAATCCGGATGCGCGTGACTTCCGCCTGGAAACGCTTGGCCCCAAATACACCAGCCAAGTGGTCGACGCGAGCGAACCGGGAGTTTACGTGGGGCAAGTGAATGATCCGGAGATTGGTTGGACCGCGTACTTCTTGGAGCTCACGTTTGACGTCGGCGCGCCGGTACCGTTGAAGTTGACTACCAATGTCCGAGTGACACCGAATGTGGTTCCGTTCGCCGAGAAAAATCCTAGCTTGCCGACGAGTTTAACAGTGGCGGCCAAAGCCAAGGACCAGCCGTCTGCCGAAGCGGTGATCAAACTGGTTCGCCAAGCATTTGCCGTTCAGGGAATTGATGGTGACGATTTGATCTGTCGACAAGATGGCGAAAAATGCTATTTCAATTGGTGTCCTGACGTTAGCGAATTTGAAGAAACGGCGGGTGCATTGACCAAATTGCTGAAGGACAACGGCTGTCAATCAATTAGCTATCAGCTGGAGTCAGGCAGAAACGTGACGACCGACGCCGTGGACGCCGTAGCCGTGCCCGGCGGAAATTAGCAAAGGCGGTTGTTTGTCCAAAACAAATAGGTCCTTACGATTCTCGTTGGACCTATTCGTTTGGCAATCGATTGAGTCGTAGTGACTGGAGACACCAAGCCAACAGCGACACTCCGAAT
>JAGQOZ010000481.1 GCA_020426955.1 Planctomycetales bacterium | reverse complement strand
GAAATAAGCTGAGCAATCACTTCGGAATCGGTGGCCGATTTGAATTCGTAACCTTCGGCCATCAACGCTTGCTTCAGGCTTTGATAGTTTTCAATCACTCCGTTGTGCACAATGGCCACGTTCCCAGTGTAGTCGACGTGAGGATGCGCGTTTTCGGTAGTGGGAGGTCCGTGCGTTGCCCAGCGAGTGTGGCCGATACCTAGCGAACCCGATAACGGATGATCGTCCATCAAGTCCGCCAAGCCTTGAATCCGTCCTGGCGTTTTCAGTACGTCAAAACCAGACGAAGTGAGCGTAGCGATTCCGGCGCTGTCGTAACCTCGATACTCTAAACGACGCAAACCTTCCAGCAAAAATTCCGATGCCGGTCGATCACCTACGTAACCAACGATTCCACACATGGGCAAAGCTCCCCAACGTTCTTTGAGACGTATATTCGAGTTGACTTTTTGTGCAGAAAAGCACTTGCCCGCATATTCGGCAGAATCGGGACTCGCAGCTTGCCTACCGAAAAGTCTACTTCAGTCTTACGAACCAGGGCCGGGAATTGTGCGAAGAAACGTTGGTCTAATCCATACAAAATGTTTTATTGAATGGTTAAAACCACCATGTTTGCGGTCCGTGGTTCTACCATCGCTGGCCAGCGGTTATTGCGCTGGCGGAACGAGACTTGGTGCGGATGGTTGTCATTCTGCGACTTGGCTCTGTAGCCATGTCTGCCAAGCTTGGGGATCGTTGCCCAGATTTTGCTGAGTGCACTGACGTAGTCGATCAAACAGCAATGGGTGCTGCGATTCGGGCAATTGCTGCGTTAGTGCGAACAGATAGTCGGGCGAATCGAGCAACTTCATGCCGTGGATCAGATGGTCCATTTCCGACAATTGGACTTCGTATTTTTCGGCCAGGTCACTGATTTGCTTCTTGGCTTCAATGGTCATATCCGGATTGTCAACGGCGTCCATGATCGCTTCGTTCCAAATGTCAAAGACTTGAGCTAAACGGTCCGACGCCGCTTGGCGCACCAAGTAATCATCATCATCCAATTGTTGAAGCAGCTGTTTCACTTTGGCTTGTGTGTCTTCCGATTGTCGCTCCAGAAGTTCGACCACTCGCGCAACCACTTGCTGATTAAATCGAGTCAGCGGCAGGCCGACACCGACTTGGCTGAGCAATCCAAACACACGTTGTTCAACGAGGTCCGGCGATTGCGAGTACAGCGCTGTCATGGACGGCGCGGCGTGTCGAATGGTTTCTGACGGACTGACTTCGGAGTAAACAACAGAGCCATCGGTATCTTGTCGAAGCGAAAAGACAATGTCACGGTCAATGTAAACAATCCGCAAAACGTTGTCGGCCTGGAGGTCCAACCGCATCTGCGCCATAGGCAACTGGCGATCGGAAATTTCGAAGGTGACATCGGTGAGTGACGTGATCACTTTGCAGGCCAAGTGCCCTGTTTCAAAATGAATGTTATGGGTGTCTTCCCCGCCGCTATAACCTCGAGAACTGCTTTGGCCGTTTTCCAGTGCCTCGCAACGTTCGCGAAGCCGATCCATCAACGTGACGAGCCGACTCTTTGTTCGGCCCATGTTGCGATCATGGAAAAACGGGTCGTCTTCGTCAGGCCGAGGCACGGTAATGCCTTTTTCCTCCAGCAACCGTTCGGCTGCCTTTTGAACTGCCTCTGAATCAAAACCTTCCGCAGACCAATGCTGGCGATTCAACGCCAACCGTTCATTGTCCCATTTCAACTGCACCAACTGAGCAACTTCTTTGCGAACGTTGTCCAAGCGACCTGGATGCAAATCGGTTCGCGGCAGAATGGGTGGTTCAAAGAAGAAGCGTTCGATTGAAGCGATGTAGTCACCAGCGTGCGAAGAAATATCGCTGGCAAAGACACCTGGCTGTTCTTCGCCGCCGCCGCGCCGCCGCAGTTGTTCGTGCATCTGGTCGCGCAAGGAGTTGCCATATTCGCGACACTCCTGTGCGAGCTTGGGGTACTTGCCGATCTTGCGTTCAAAGCCTCGGACCTTGGATTGCATGCTACTAAAGTGACGCATGGCTTGATGAATATGCATGCCGGACTGATCGCCGACAGTGAGCACGTTCAATTCACTCCATATCAACATGGACAGCTGCTGACTGCGAAACAAATCAGTCGCTTCGTCAGGAATCTGCCCTGGTTGCACTGTATTCTTTAACTGCATCAAGCGATCATGCGTCTCTTGAAACTTGGCCTGCAAATCGTTGGCAATTTGTTGAACTTCTTTGTTCCTTGGATCCGACAGCGCCAACATGTTTTTGGCTTGTGCTTCACATTCTTGCTTCAGATCAAACCATTCTTTCTTCAATTCGTCGGGTAAGTCTTGATCCAATTCTGGTTCACCAGCGTTCTGATCGTCGGGTGTTCCTTCCGCGTCGTTCGCATCGTTGGGGTTCGGCGCATCTTGGGGTTTGGGCTGAGCGATTTCGCGTGGCGGAACGGGTTGTGCTGCTCGCTGTTGAGCCCGTTGTTGCGCGGCTTGACGAGCTTCTTCGAACTTTTGCCGAATGACGTCCGGAATGCCTTCTGGCAGATCACGTTGACAAAGCCCCTTGCTGGCAATCGTTCCAAGAAAACAAACACACATCCAGATGCAAAGCGAACGGAAATTCATAGTGGCACTTTCCGACGAAGTTCAAACGAAAAAATTCCAAGCAACCGAGTTTCGCAACTCGCAGCGTTCATGGTAACGGACGTTCATTCGGGCCGTCAATGTTTGGCCGAAATTGGTACTCGCCTCAATTTGGACGTTTTTGGCTTACGCTCCGATCGAGTTTGAATGGTTCGCCCCGTCCACACGCAGCCCAAAATTCCGGCGGCAAGCGATATGGCAGTGCTTTCAACGTTCCAGAAGTTTGATAGGCTGTTGGATTCTTTCTATGATATTGCTGAAACTTGCACGGAGGCTTGACGACCGCATGGCAAACAAAGCTCAAAAACAAGCTCGAAAGGCTCGTCAAAAGGAAAAAAAGCGGCGAACTCAGCGTCAGCGAGCTCAACGTCGTAGCGGTTCTCCGGCCCAGCGGTTGCGAATGCGCCTATCCGAACAAAAACCGGAACGATGGCGTGACGAACGCATGGAAGACGTGGCCCTGTTTGACGATCAGGTCTTGGCTCAGCTTTCGCCCGAATTGGCCGAACAGGCTTCGTTGGTTCGCACTGCCTTGTCATGTGTATGCCAAAGTCATGGCGTAGACGCCTTGGAACCGCTTGGCGTGATTTCCAGACGCAGTCCCTACGCCGACTGGCGTCTGTTTCTACGCGGCTTTGTGGATTGGTTAGACGGCAAACAAGACGCTGCCGCCCAGGCTTGGAATCGCTTGGATCCTGCCCGGCGTCCGCAGCGAATAGCTGCATCGTTGTTGCTGGCTCAGCGTGACGACTTAGGCGTGCTGACACCAGAACAATATGCGGCTAGTTCGAACCACGAACAACCCAAGTGGCCTCACCAGATTGATGCGGAATTGATTCAAGGCGCCAGTCTAGTACGACGCGTGCGGATTGACCGAGTGGCAATTCGCACCGCCAAGCAGATCTGTGATATTCCCATGGAATTGGAAGATGCCCAGGTGGCTCCAAATCACATCCATTGGTTGGAAGATTTTACGAACGAGTTTTCCGCGGTCGAACCCAACTTGGTGCAGGCGTTACACGAAGTCACCATTTCGCGAGCTTACTGCGGACCTTACGTCGATATTTTCCTGCAATGCGTGAAGTCCTTCCGCGGCCCGGTCTTTGACCGACAAAACCTATATATACAAGCAGTCTTCCTCCACGAGACGGAACAACAAGACGCAGGAGACAAATTGATTGACAAGCTGATTGACGAAGTCTTGCCCCAGCAGTCAGGACTATCGCCGCAGATTCAGAAAGCACTCGGCAGCTGCATCTATGTGAGACTTGGGGAAATGGACGCCGCGTCCACGCCCTATCAAGACATGCTTGATATTATGTTCCGTTTCCGAGGCCAGACCACCGCCAGCAATCGCAACTTACAAAAGTATTTAGACAAGGCTGTTTCGGTGTACCCTAAGAACCGAGCGGCATGGCATCGCATGCTGGAACTTCTACAGGACGAATTAGACGAACCGCGATTGTTGAAGGCCGAACGTGACAAATTGGAGGCGAAGGCCGCCAAGATACGCCAGCGTTGGGTAAAGGCCTTGCCAGACGACATTGAACCTCGTCTTGACCTGGTCGACTACCTGCTGGAACAGGACCGCAGCGATGAAGCCAAGCAACACGTCGACTTTCTCGCCGGCAATCGCTACGACAATCCGTTGGTGGACTCCATTCAATGGCGTTGGAGTCTGCTGGAAGCCATGCGATTGACTCGCCGCAAGACTTGGCTAAAGCAAGTGCCAGCCCATCTAGACGAAGCAGAACGACTATGGCCCAAATGGCTTTCGACCGAATGGCTCCCCTATTTGCGAGCCGCCTATGAATTGCGATGTGGCAACCCTCAGGCTCTGCAACAACTGTCGCCCCAGATAACGGGCTCGGCGCTGGACGCATGCATGAAGCTAGGCGCTGCACAAAAAATGCACGTCCCTTCGGCCGAATTGAAACCGTTGCGACAAGCGGTAGACAACGCGTTGAAAAACGTGAAATCCTGTTCACTGGATGACTTGCTGCATTTGGCGTCGTTTTATTGGGATCTTCAACGAGTTCGGATGAAGTATCCGGCGTATCGACTGCATGG